>VAZQ01000305.1 GCA_005883115.1 Alphaproteobacteria bacterium
GTCTGCGCTGCCGCGGCGTTGCCTGTTGCCACGATCGCGGCTGCGCAAACCTATCCGACGCGGCCCGTGCGGATCATCGTGCCGTTTGCCGCCGGCGGCCCGGCCACCGTGCTGGCGCACGTGATCGCGCAGCCGCTGTCGGAGACCTTTGGCCAATCGTTCTACGTGGAGAATCTGCCGACCGGTGCTAGCAACGTCGGCACTACAACGGCCGCCAAAGCGCCGGCGGATGGCCATACCTTGCTCGTCGTGACGCCGAGCTTTGTTATCAATCCGAGCCTCTATGCCAGGCTGGCATATGATCCGATCAGAGATTTCACGCCCATCATCCTGGCAGTGACGTCGCCTCACGTCTTGATCGTCAATCCATCTTTTCCGGCGAACAACGTCAAAGAACTGGTCGCGCTGGCGAAGGCAAATCCCGGCAAATATAGCTACGCGTCAGCTGGTACGGGGCAGTCAGCACAGCTGGCGGCTGAAAGGTTCAAACTCGCCTTCGGGCTCGACATCGTGCATGTGCCGTTCAACGGCGGTGCTCCGGCGATGAATTCGACCGTCGGCGGGCATACGCCGATCGCGTTCAATGCCTTGCCATCGGCCGCGGCGCTCATCAAGGAAGGCAAGCTGCGTGCGCTCGCGGTGACGAGCGGCTCGCGCGCGCCGGAATTTCCCGATGTGCCGACATTGGCGGAGGCGGGCGCCCCGGGCCAGGAGTCGCTCTTCTTCCAGGGCATCGTCGCGCCGGCTGGAACGCCGAAAGCGATCGTCGACGAGCTTTATCGAGAGATCGATAAAATTCTGGCGCGCCCGGAGGTGAAGAAGCACTTAGCGGCGATCGGGTTCGCCGTCACCGTCGGCTCACCCGAACAATTTCAGGCGCAGATCAAGTCGGAAGTAGCAAGGTGGGCAAAGGTCATCCGCGACGCGAACATCAAGACGATCGAATAAGGCGGAGGAAGCCCATGAAGGGAGTAGCGGATGCCAGCTCACTCTATGCGGTGGAGCGGCGCGCCTATCACGCAGTACGTCCGGGATTCCGCATCGCCGAACTTCAAATCGGCCCCGCGCAAAAGGTGCCGTGGCACTACCACAACAACGTCCACGACACGTTCTATGTCGTGACGGGAGGCATTCGAATCTTCCTCCAAGATCCGAAGGAAGAAGTACGGTTGAGGCCAGGACAGACCTATTCGGTGCCTCCGAAGCGCCCGCACCTCGTCACCAACGCGGGTGACACGTCGGCGGTATTTCTCGTCCTGCAAGGCATCGGCGAATATGATTTCGTACCGCTGACTTGACCCACCTCACGTGGCAGCGCCCGAGTCTCGTCTTCGCCGCCACGTCGATTTACGGCTGCGGCTTGCGCCCATTGTGTCGCGGGCATTGGAGTATAGGCGTGATCATCGATTGGCATTCGCACATTTATACGCCCGAGGAAGCAGCGGACGATCGCGGCGCCGCCGACGGCAAGAGCGGGCCGAAATGGGGCGAGCGCGGCTGCCCCATGGTGCTCGAGAACTTTCTCGATGCCCATTACAAGAACGGCATCGACATCAGCGTGGTGACCAACGCCGCGCATTATCTGCGCGGCAAGGCCAAGCATGAAGAACTGCCGGCGGTACAAAAGTGGAGCGATTATGCCGCCGATCTCCAACAGACATACGAAGGCACGCTCTACTCGTTCGCCACCATTCTGCCCTGCGGAGGCCCTGCCTTCATCAAGGAGGCGGAGCGCGCGATTCGCGATCTCGGGCTCAAGGGCATCTTCATTCATTCCAGCCACAAGGGCCATTATCCCGACGACGACGAAGCGCGCCCATTTTGGGAGCTGGTGCAGGACCTCGACGTGCCCGTGATGATCCATCCGCCGCATCTCGGCTTCGGCGAGGAGCGGATGAAAGAGTATCGGCTCGCTTCTAGCATCGGACGCCCATTCGATCTTTGCTTGGCGCTCGCGCGGCTTATCGTGCGCGGCATTCTGGAAGATTTCCCGCGTGTGACAATCGTGGCTTCACACGGCGGTGGCGGTATCTGCGAGACCATCAGCCGGATGGACTATGCTTACGAATTGCAGGACGAGGCCTTCTTCCTCGGTCCATACGCGCCGATGAAGATCAAGCATTCGCCGAGCTACTATCTAAAGAGGATGTATCTCGACACGGTGACCTACAATCAGCCGGCGGTGAAGATGGTGCTCGACTGGATCGGGCCCGCGCGCGTCATCTACGGCAGCGACGCGCCGCCGCTGACCTCGCTCAAGCCGCGCGCGATCAAGCTGATCCAGGACCTCGACATCTCCCAACGAGAGCGCGACGCGATCTTCTTCGCCAATGCCGCCAGGCTGCTGAAGCTGCCAGTCCCCCACTCTGATGAGGCTGCGTGAGAAAACGGCACCGCACGGACCCTTTGCCGCGCCGCTGTACAAGGCGCCGTGCCTGACCTGTTGACGCGCGGACGGCGCATCCCTACGTTCCGCGCAATTTGTTGATGGCGCGAGCCGAGCGGCTGCGCGCAAGGGTGACAATCATGAAAGTCCGCAATTCGCTGAAGTCGCTGCGCAGCCGCCATCGCAGCAATCGCCTGGTCCGGCGCAAAGGCCGGGTCTACGTGATCAACAAGGTCCAGCGCCGGTTCAAAGCCCGCCAGGGCTGAGTGGCCTTCGCGAGGCAAATGCTTGGTGCCGTTCCTGCGCGGCAGCCCTCACGAAATCGCGTCTTTATCGCGCCCGAACGCAGGATTATTCTTTATATATGACTCGGCGATTCATAGCCTTATTGGCGACAGCGACGCTTGCAGCGTGGGCGTTGCCGGCACTGGCCGAATCGATCGATCCTGAGCTGCTCAAACCGATCGAGCCCCCCAGCGCGCTGCCGCGGGCCCAACACGGCGACAAGACGCAAAACCTCGACCGGCTGTTCGCGGCGCTCAAAGTCGCGCCTGATGATGAGAGCGCCAAATACGTAGAGAACCGCATCTGGGCGATTTGGCTCGCCTCCAGCAGCGATACCGCCAATCTGCTGATGGGCCGCGCCAAAACTGCGACCGACAGCAAGGACTTCGACCTTGCCATCAGGTTGCTGAACGCCATTATCGACATACGGCCGGATTTCACCGAGGCGTGGAATCGGCGTGCAACCGTCTATTACACAAAAAAAGACTTTGGTCGGGCGCTTGCCGATATTCATGAAGTACTGGCGCGCGAGCCGCGCCATTTCGGTGCGCTCTCGGGTCTCGGCATCATCCTGCAGGAGCTTGGCGACGACAAGCGCGCGCTCGATGCGTTCCGCCGTGCACTCGCAATCCATCCGCACCTTGAGCGGGTTCCGGAACTGGTGCAGAAGTTGAGCGAAAAAATCGAGGGCCGCGATATCTGAATCAGAGTTTAGTAAGGCCAGTAATCAGAACGGTCTTCCTGATCACTGAGCATGATCCTGATCACTGATTGCCGGCCTCGGCGCCCACGAAAGCGATACGCAACATGTTGGTCGCGCCCGGCGTTCCAAGCGGGACTCCGGCGACGATGATCACGCGCTGACCGACATCGGCGAATCCGTCCCGGCAGGCGAGCCGGCACGCGCGCTCCACCATGTCGTCGAGATCGTGGGCGTCCTCTGCGATGCAGTGCACGCCCCAAACCAGCGAGAGGCGCCGGGCGGTCGATAATCTCGGAGAGATCGCCACGATCGGTGGTTTTGGCCGCTCGCGCGCGACGCGCAATCCGGTGGAGCCCGAGCTGGTCCAGCAGACGATGGCGGAAAGCTCGAGCGTCCCGGCGATCTGGCCTGCTGCTGCGGCGATCGCGTCGGCACCCGTCGCTTCCGGCTCCGTGCGCT
>VAZQ01000306.1 GCA_005883115.1 Alphaproteobacteria bacterium
GCGATGTCGACTCGTTTCAGCGCCTCCATGAACACGGTGCGCGTGCGCGACAAGTCTCCGCGCCAGCCCCGCGGGCGAAAGTTTCCATCGAAGGCGACCTTCACACCCTGCTGCCGCACCATCTCGACCAGCGCCAGGAAGCGGCCGATCCCCATATTGGAGTAGAGCGAAAGCGTGATGCCGGAAAAATAGACGAGCTTCGCTTTGCTCACGCCTTCGGCAATGCGGCCCCACTCCGGCAGCTCGAACAGCTCCCGCGCAGGCGCTTCTATGCGCCAATCGTGGCGCTGGCGCGTGCCGGCGGCATCGGTGTCCACCAGCGCCAGGCCAGGCAGGCGCCCGCGCGTGCGCAGCACGAGATCGCAGGCAACGCCCTCGGCGGCCGCGAGCGCCAGGATCGCTTCGGAATACGGGTCATCGCCGAGCGCCGTCGCAAAGCCGGCATTGATGCCGGCGCGGGCGAGATAGACAGCGACATTGAAAGTATCGCCGGCACAGCCGATGCCGAAGCGGCCGTCGCCGCCGCGCACGAGTTCGACGATTGCTTCTCCGACCGCGACCACGCGGTCTCTTTGTTCGCTCATGACCGCCGAATCATAGCTCGCACGCAGCGCCAGCGAAATCGGCAGCGACACCGAGTGGCCGCCACGCCCTCAACACGATGGTGTCCAGCCACCATGGACTGGACGGGTACGGATGTTACAATGTAACGTTTTCGTGCCAATCGAGTCGTCCGCCCGATGCCCACGCGCCTTCCGCACCCGCATCACGACCATGGTCCCGGCCAGGGTCATCCGCCGGCCGCCATTTCGCCGTCGATCCTGCGCATGTCGGTTATCGAGCGGCTGGCCATCGCCGCCGGGCTGATCGCACTCGTATGGGGCGCCGTCATCTGGGCCATGAAAGTGTGAGCGATGAGCGCCGCGCTGCGATTCCGCAACCTCACGCTCGGATATGACCGCCATCCGGCGGTGCACCACCTCGACGGCGCGGTCGAGACGGGCGCACTGGTCGCAGTCGTCGGTCCCAACGGGGCAGGCAAATCGACGCTCTTCAAGGGGATTGTCGGGGTCATCAAACCGCTCGCCGGTCGCATCGAGCGCGGCGATCCGAATCCGCAGAACATCGCCTACCTTCCGCAGGCGGCCGAGATCGACCGCACCTTCCCCATCAACGTTTACGACATGGTGGCGATGGGGCTGTGGCGGCGCGCTGGATCATTCGGCGGCATCGATCGCGCCGCGCGCGCCTCGATCGAGCAGGCAATGGACGCGGTCGGCCTCTCGGGTTTCGAAGATCGCGCCATCGCCACCCTCTCGGGCGGCCAGATGCAGCGGATGCTGTTTGCGCGGCTCTTGCTGCAGGACGCACACGTGATCGTGCTCGACGAGCCATTCAACGCAGTAGATGCCAAGACCTCGGCCGATCTATTTGATCTGGTGCAGCGCTGGCACGGCGAGCGGCGTACCGTGCTCACCGCCATGCACGACATCGACTTCGTGCGAGCGCACTTTCCGGAGACGCTGCTGCTCGCGCGCGAGCCGGTGGCTTGGGGCCACACCGCCAACGTGCTCACACCGGAAAACCTGCTCGCCGCGCGACGCATGTGCGAAGCCTTCGACCAGCACGCCGAACTCTGCCCCGAAGAGCAAGCTCCGCCGTCGCCGCCATTCAGCGAGGCCGCGCGCGCCGGCATAGATCCACAGCCGTGAGCATCGCACTGCATGCAACCATGTCGCGTGAATAAAGCCGCAAGCTCGCTCTGCTGCCTCCAAGGGCGGCGAGCGCGCCGCGTGGCCTGCTCTCAGGCGTAAGCATCGCGCATACAGAGAGACGAACAGGTGTCGACGCTCTTCCAAACGTTCATCGCTCCCTTCTCCGAGTTCGAGTTCATGCGCCGGGCGCTCGCCGGCGCGTTGGCGCTTGCGCTGGGTGCCTGTCCGATCGGCGTGTTCCTGATGCTGCGCCGCATGTCGCTCGTCGGTGACGCCATGGCGCATGCGATTCTGCCCGGCGCCGCCGTCGGCTTTCTGCTCTCCGGCCTCAATCTCTTCGCCATGACCGCGGGCGGTCTCATCGCCGGCTTCGTGGTCGCTTTGCTGACGGGATTGGTCGCGCGCACCACCGAGCTCAAGGAAGATGCCGCGCTCGCAACCTTCTATCTGCTGTCGCTCGCGATCGGCGTCACCATCATCTCGCTGAAAGGCACCAACATCGACCTCTTGCACGTGCTGTTCGGCAATGTGCTCGCGCTCGATGATCAGACCTTGTTGATGATCGCCGCCAACGCCAGCGTCACTTTGATCGTGCTCGCCTTGATCTACCGGCCATTGGTCATCGAATGCGTCGATCCCGGATTCATGCGCACGGTCAGTCGGGCTGGCGGTCCTGCGCACCTCGCCTTCCTGGTGCTCGTGGTCCTCAACCTGGTGAGCGGGTTCTATGCGCTGGGCACGCTGCTCGCTGTTGGCATCATGATGCTGCCGGCAGCGATCGGTCGGTTCTGGGCGCGTGACACCACGCTGATGATCGTAATCGCAACGGCGAGCGGCGCGGTCTCCGGCTACGCGGGCTTGCTGATCTCGTTCCACGCCGGCGTCGCCTCCGGCCCTGCGATCATCTTGGTCGCGGGCGGACTCTACCTGGCCTCTCTGCTGTTCGGCCGGGTCGGCGGTTTGGTGCGGCAGGCTTTCCCCGGGCGCCATCTCGAAGCATGAAAGGAGGATGCCGTGCTGACTCGACGATACGTGTTTACCGCGCTCGCCGCGTTCATGCTTGTCGCTCCCGCGCGTGCGCAGGATCGGCTCCCGGTTGTTGCGAGCTTCACGATCCTCGGCGATCTCGTGAAGAATGTCGGTGGCGACCGTGTCGCAGTCGAGACTTTGGTGGGACCGAACGGCAATGCCCACGTCTATGCGCCCTCGCCCAATGACGCCAAGAAGGCGGTCGATGCCAAGCTCGTGTTCGTGAACGGGCTCGGGTTCGAGGGCTGGCTCGAGCGGCTGGTCAAGGCGTCCGGCACCAAAGCGCCGATCATTGTCGCGACCAATGGCATCAAGCCGCTCGAGCGCGCCGGCGGCGGCCATGATCACGACCACGGACGAGCGGATCCGCACGCCTGGCAATCGGTCGCCAACGCGAAAATCTACGTCGCCAATATCCGCGACGCGCTGATTGCCGCCGACCCCGCCGGCAAGGAAGCTTACACCGCCAATGCGGCAGCCTATCTCGCCAAGCTCGACGCGCTCGATCGCGAGGTGCGCGAGGTGGTCGCCAAAATTCCGGCCGATCGCCGCCGTGTCATTACCAGCCACAACGCCTTCGGCTATTTTCAGGACGCCTATGGCGTGAATTTCGCCGCGCCGCAGGGCGTATCGACCGAGGCCGAGGCATCGGCCAAGGATGTTGCCGGCATGATCAGCCAGATCAAGAAACAGAAGATCGCCGCCGTCTTCCTGGAAAACGTGACCGATCCGCGTCAGATGCAACAGATTGCGCAGGAAACTGGCGCCAAGGTCGGCGGCATTCTCTATTCCGATGCGCTGACGGGGGCCAAAGGCGAGGCCCCCACCTATATCGACCTGATCCGGCACAATCTGCGGCAGCTC
>VAZQ01000307.1 GCA_005883115.1 Alphaproteobacteria bacterium
GGACGGGGTCCCGGGGCCTCCCGGTGCCGACGGTTACGAGCCGTCTGCGGCGGGACGCCACTCCTCGCTCCATCTTCGGGATCGCCTCTAGAAGACGCCCCTCATGAGCGAGGATGGCAATCTCTATATTACCGCCGCAAACCGTAGTCAAGAGAAAAATTCATCTCGAGATCGCCCACTTTTCGAGCCTCAATATACGTGCGATTAGCGCGCGATCGGGAGGCCCGCCCGGGGTTTTTGCCGGCCCGCCGCGCGGGCATGCCCTCGATACATCGGGCCGGCTCGGTGCTCGCGCGTTGAGCATGCGGGAAAGCGAGGACTTCTGCGGTTTCGATACAATTCAAGGTTGGGGACGCTTCGCCCGAATGCCCTCTTTGCGTGTATGCCAGGGCAGAACGATTCAGAACGATTCAGATCTTGCCCAAGGACCGACGCCACAACACCCGGCACAATCCGGCTGGGCCATTGCGTCCAACGGCTGAATGCAAGCCGGAAGTTGAAGAAAACCGCACTAGTACACGTTATGCGTGCGATCAGGCAAACAGGACGAACAATGAGGCGGCGCGACTTTCTTACGTTCCTGAGTGGAGCGGCGGCATCGTCAATTCAGCGACCGCGCACAGCGCGGGCGCAGCCGAAGATTCGGCATCTCGGCGTGCTATCCCAGGGCTCGGCCAGCACCCATCCCACCGCGATGTTCAGCGCGTTCCAGCAGGGCCTGCGCGACCTCGGCTGGGTGGAAGGCCACAATCTCGCAATCGACTGGCGCTTCTCTGAAGGCCGCGCCGAGCCGCTGCCGAAGCTTGCCGCCGAGCTCGTCGGTCTTCCGGTCGAGCTGATCGTCGCAACTCCTACCCGGCCGGCGCTCGCAGCCAAGGAGGCCACCAACACGATCCCGGTCGTGTTCATTCAGGTCGCCGATCCAGTCGAATCCGGCATCATCGGCAATCTCGCGCGGCCCGGGGCCAACGTCACCGGCGTGAGCAGCATGGGTTCGGACTTGAGCGGTAAAAGATTGGAGCTGCTCAAGGAGGCGCTGCCGGCCGCAACACGCGTGGCGGTGTTGTGGCATCAACCCAGTCAAGGCGCCGCCCTTGCCTATCGCGAATTGGAGCGGGCCAGCAAACAACTCGGCCTCGAACTCATGGACATCGGCATCTCGGACCCGGAGCAACTGAACGAGGCGACGCGATCCGCCGCCCGCGCCGGCGTTGCGGCGGTGATGCTCATCGATGATCCGGTGATCGTCTCGTATCGGCCGCAAATCGTCTCGCTCGTATCGGAGGCGGCGCTACCGCTCTTTTAATACGCGGATGAGGGGGGCTTGATGGCCTATGGACCGAGCCTGCAGGCGATCTATTGGCGCGGCGCCACCTATGTCGACCGCATTCTGCGGGGTGCAAAGCCCAGCGATCTGCCGGTCGAGCAACCCACTGTATTCGAGCTAGTCGTCAACCTGACGACGGCCAAGACGCTCGGCCTCGAATTGCCGCCGACGCTGCTCGCCCGCGCCAACCGAGTGATCGAGTGATGGCACTGAGGCTTGACACAGAGCCCTCCAGCGTCATTGCCGGGCATAGCGCTTGTGACCCGGCAATCCATCCTCTTGGATTGAGGCCCTTCTTTTCGATTGATGCCCGGGTCAAGCCCGGGCATGACCAACCCAGGAAAGCGATTGCTGGAACGAACCGGCAAAACGTGCGCGTGACACAACGCGGCCCGGCCCTGATAGAGTGGCCGGGATGAGCCTTCGCGACTCCCTCACACCCCGTCCGGCGGCGGCTGCCGGCGGAGAGCCGCCCGCGGTCGGCGCAATTGCCGCGCCGAAAACCCGCCGGCGCCTGTTCGCCAAATATGTCGCGCTCTTCGTCGTGGTGGTCTGCGTCGCGCTCCTCTCCAACGGCACGTTCGACGTCTTCTTCTATTATCAGGAGCACAAGGCCTCGCTGATCCGCATCCAGCGCGAGCAAGCGGAAGCCGCGGCCGCGAAGATCGGCCAGTTCATCAAGGAGATCGAGAGCCAGCTCGGCTGGACCACGCAACTGCCGTGGTCGGCGGGCTCGATCGAACAGCGCCGCTTCGACGCCTTGCGGCTGTTGCGCCAAGTCCCCGCCATTACCGAGCTCGCGCAGCTCGACGCCACCGGCAAGGAGCGGCTGCGGGTGTCGCGGCTCGCCATGGACGTGGTCGCGAGCGGCGCCGACCTCTCCAGTGACCCCAAATTCGCCGAAGCGGTGGCGCGCAAAGTCTATTACGGCCCGGTCTATTTCCGCCGCGAATCCGAGCCGTACATGACGCTGGCCATCGCCGGCACGCGGCGCGACGCGGGCGTCAGCGTCGCCGAGGTCAATCTCAAGCTCATTTGGGACGTGGTCTCGCAGATCAAGGTCGGCGAACGCGGGCACGCCTATGTCGTCGACGAGCAGGGACGGCTGATCGCGCATCCCGACATCAGCCTCGTGCTGCGCAACACCGACATGTCGAAGCTCGCCCAAGTGCGCGCGGCGCGAGCCGCGACCTCAGGCGCCGGCAGCGCGGAAAATCCGGCGGAAACGGTGCAGGAAGCGGAGAACATCGAAGGAAAGAAGGTACTCACCGCCTATGCCCCGGTGGCGCCGCTCGGTTGGCTGATGTTCGTCGAGCTGCCGGCCGAGGAGGCCTATGCGCCGCTCTACGCGGCCTTGAAGCGGCTCGGCTTCGTGCTGTTGGGCGCACTCTGCTTTGCCGTGCTCGCCGGAATGTTTCTCGCCGGCCGCATGGTGGGGCCGATCCAGGTGCTGCAGACCGGCGCCGCGCGCATCGGCAAGGGCGATCTCTCCCAGCGCATCGCGATCAAGACGGGCGACGAGCTCGAGGCGCTCGCCAACCAATTCAACGATATGGCCGGCCAGCTGCAGGAATCCTATGCGGGCCTGGAAAACAAGGTTGAGCAGCGCACCCGCGAATTGAGCGAATCGCTCGAGCAGCAGACCGCGACGTCGGAGGTGCTGCGCGTCATTTCCAGCTCACCGGGCGACCTCAAGCCCGTATTCGAGACCATGCTGGCGAACGCGACGCGCATTTGCGAAGCCAATTTCGGAGTCCTTTTCCGCTTCAAAGATGACGCCGCCGAAGCCACGGCAATGCTCGGGGTACCGCCGGCATTTGCCGAATTCCTGGAGGGTGGCCCGCTTGTCCCGGGTCCTGGGAGCGGACTTGGCCGTCTCGTGCAGACGAAACAGGCGGTTCACATCCTCGATGCCAGGGCGGAGCAAGAAGTCTGGGTCGAGCGTGATCCTTATTTCATCACCGCCACCGAGCTTAGCGGCACACGAACACTCCTCATTGTGCCGATGCTCAGCGAGGACAAATTGGTCGGCGCGATCGCCATCTATCGACAAGAAGTTCGGCCGTTCACTGACAAGCAGATCGACCTGCTCTCGAACTTCGCCAGCCAAGCCGTCATCGCCATCGAAAACGTTCGCCTGCTGAGCGAGCTACGCGCCCGCACCGATGAGCTCGGGCAATCGGTCGGAGAGCTGCGCGCGCTGGGCGAAGTCTCGCAGGCCGTCAATTCCACCCTCGACTTGCAGACCGTGCTCTCGACCATCGTCGCCAAGGCGGTTCAGCTCTCCGACACCGACGCCGGGTCGATCTACGTGCACGACGAGACGCAGCAAGAATTTCAGCTACAGGCCAATTACGGCATGAGCGACGAGCTGATCGCCGCGCTCAAGGACCACCACGTCGACATCTCCGGGGCCGTCGCCGAGGCGGCGAAGCAGGGCGAGCCGATACAGGTGCCCGACATGCAAGCCGAGCGGCCGATTCCCGCAAACGAGCTGATGTTGCGCGAGGGCTATCGCGCGCGGCTCTTGGTGCCGCTGCTGCGCTTCCACGAAATCATGGGTGCGCTGGTGGTGCGGCGCAAAACGCCGGGCGAGTTTTCCAAGAACACGATCGATCTCTTGCGCACGTTCGCCGCCCAGTCGGTGCTCGCGATCCAGAACGCGCGGCTGTTCCAGGAAATCGAGGAGAAGGGCCGCCAGCTCGAGCTGGCGAGCCAGCACAAGTCGCAGTTCGTCGCCAGCATGAGCCACGAGCTGCGCACGCCGCTCAACGCCATCATCGGCTTGACCGAGATGATGGTCACCAACGCGACGCGCTTCGGCACGGAAAAAGCCGCCGAGCCGCTCAAGCGCGTGCACCGCGCCGGCCAGCACCTGCTCGGCCTCATCAACCAGGTGCTCGATCTCTCCAAGATCGAAGCCGGCAAGCTCGAGCTGAACCCAGAATCCGTGAACCTGCCGCCGCTGATCGATGAGGTCATCGGCACCGCGCGTCAGCTGGCGCAGCAAAACAAGAACCAGCTCGTGGTGGAAGCGCAGGACAATCTCGGCATGCTGACCACCGATCCCATGCGGCTGCGGCAAATCCTGCTCAACCTTCTGAGCAACGCCTGCAAGTTCACGAGCCAAGGCGAGATCAAGCTCAAGGCGCGCCGGATCGCCAACGGTCGCAACTGGGTCGAGTTCGCGGTGTCCGATACCGGCATCGGCATGACGCCGGAGCAGCAGGCCAAGCTGTTCGAGGAATTCACTCAGGCCGATTCCTCTACCGCGCGGCGCTACGGTGGCACCGGGCTCGGCCTTGCCATCACGCGCAAGCTCGCGCGCATGATGGGCGGGGACGTGGCCGTCACGAGCGAGCAGGGCAAGGGTTCGGTGTTCACCGTGCGGCTACCGTCAGGCGCCGAAGCTGCCGCAAAAGCTGCGACCAACGGCGGCCGAGAGCCGACGGGCGACTGCGTGCTCGTGATCGACGATGACGCCACCGCGCGCGACCTCATCGCCGATCACCTCAAGGCGGAAGGATTTTCGGTCAAGACGGCCGCCGGCGGCTTGGAGGGACTCAAGCTCGCCAAGGAGCTGCGGCCGGTCGCGATCACGCTCGAC
>VAZQ01000308.1:0-5433 GCA_005883115.1 Alphaproteobacteria bacterium
GGGCTCGCGGGCGTCGCCCGCGCCCCGGAATGACGCGGAGAAAGCACGCAGCGGGTACGAAGAGGTGTTGCTTGGAAGAAGCTACGTTGAAGCCCTCGCTCCGCTTCGCGACGCTTCGCGGGGCGAGGGTCGCGGCCGGCGTCGGCACATGCGCGCGGCGCTAATCCACGCTGATCTTTGCGGCGCGGATCACCTCGCCCCAGCGCACGGTCTCCTGCTTGATGAAGGCGCGCGCCGCCTCGGGCGAGCCGCCGACGGGACTCATGCTCATGGCGCGCAGGTGCTCCGCCGTCTCGCGGTCGGCGAGCGCCGCGTTGATGGCGGCGTTGAGCTTGGCGACGATGGCCGCCGGCGTCTTGGGCGGCGCGGCGAGCGCGTTCCAGGTCTCGGAGCGAAAATCTTTGACGCCGGCCTCGTCCATGGTCGGCACCTCCGCCACCGAGGGAATGCGCGCCGGCGTCGTCACCGCGAGCATTTTTGCCTTGCCCGCGCGGTACTGCTCGCGCACGGAGTCGAGCTGGAAGAACAGCATGTCGACGTTGCCGGCGACGAGATCGTTCACCGCCTGCGCGGTGCCGCGATAGGGCACGTGGGTCAGGCTCGTCCCGGTGACGCGCGCGAACAATTCGCCGGTCAAATGCGGCGTGGTGCCGACGCCTTGCGAGCCGAAATTGACCTTCCCCGGATTGGCCTTGGCATAGGCGATGAGCTCGGCGACAGAGCGCGCCAGAAAATCGAGGCGCACCGTGAGCGTGTTCGGGATCGAGGTCATGATCGCGAGCGGTTCGAAGCGCGCGGGATCGAAATTGAGTTTCTTGTAAAGCACGACGTTGGTCGTGAGCGGCGCCGGTTGCGCCGCGAGCAAGGTATAGCCGTCGGGCTCGGCCTGCGCGACCGCCTCCGCGCCGAGATTGCCGCCGGCGCCGGTGCGGTTCTCCACCACGAACGGCTGACCCCACATCTTCGCCAGCCGGTCCGCGATCACGCGCGCGGCGATGTCGAGTCCGCCGCCGGGCGGCGCCGACACGATGATCTTCACCGCGCGGCTCGGATAATGCGCCGTCGCATCGCTTTGCGCGAGCGCTTGCACCGCAGCCGCCAGCAGCACCGCCGCTGCAAGCATCGCCGCGATTTTCGCCATCCATCGATCTCGGGCACGGTGAGACATCGCGGGCTGAGGCTATTCTCTGTCGAACGAATTGTCTTGGCTCGCGCGCCGAGCGGATCTCTCAAGAGGCGGAGTGTCTGGCATCGGATTGCCGCATGCGCCGCGGGCTCCACCTCGCCCCACTTGTGGGGAGAGGTCGACCGCCGCAGCGGAGCCCAGCGACGCGAAGGCGGTCGGGTGAGGGGGGCTCTCCACGCACTGATTTCTGGGAGAATCCCCCTCACCCCAACCCTCTCCCCGCTCCGCTTCGCGTTCGCGGGGCGAGGGAGCCGACCGAGCGCGTCGCGCGCGCGGAAATGACTCACCGCTCATTCGTGCCGGAGCGGCACGTGCCCTCGCCCCGCTTGCGGGGAGAGGGCGCAAGACTCGACCGACAATCTCAATTCGGGTGAGGGGGACAGGCCGCAAACGGTCGCTCAAATTTCACGCTGCTCGTCACGCGAGATGGCCCCTCACCCCAACCCTCTCCCCGCAAGCGGGGAGAGAGAGCACACCGAGTGCGGGGAAGGAGCACACCGAGCATGCGGCGGGGCTGCGCCCACACCTCCTCGCGCTACGCCGCCTTGGGCGCCGGCAGGTCGCTGGTGAGCGCTTGCGCCATGCCTTCGATCAGGGCGAGCACGTCGGGATGCTGTTCCGGCCGCCAGCGCGCGAGCGTATCGGAAAGACCCGTGCGCCGCGCCGCGACCACGCGATCGCGCATGCTTGTGCCGAGCGCCGTGAGTTCAAGCTCGCCGTTTTGCTTCTCCTCGGCGATGCCGCGCGCACGCAGCGCGCGCAGTGGCGCTTCGAGCTCGCCCTGCGGGATCTCGAGCTCGGCGCTGAGCGAAGAAAGCGTCAGCGGCGCGCGCTCGCCCAGTCGCGCCAGCATCCAAAGCTCGGGCGCGGGCAGCTCGATGCCCGCGCGGGCGGCGAGATCGGCGTACAGTCGCCAGCGATTCTCGCGCGCGAGCAAGAGCGTGATGATGCGCTCGAGCTCCTCGAGCGAAGTGGCGTCGCGCGGCATCGCGAAGCTCTCGCCCATTCCCTCGGCGGGTGCGCCCTCGCGCAGCGGATATTCGCGCAACATCCAGGTGAGCACGAAACCGAGCGCGGAAATCGCTGCCGCCACCAGGAAGACCGGCCGCAGCGCCAGCATGACGGCAGTGATGTATTCCTCATGCAGGTTGGGCGGCAGGCCTCTGACCGCCGAGGGAATAACGCTCGCCAGGAACTCCATCCCGGGGCCGGCGAGCTGCGCGTGCAGGCCATTGGCAAAAATCGCGCCGAACAGCGCCACCCCGAGCGCGCCGCCGAGCGAGCGAAACAGCATGGTGCCGGAGGTCGCCACGCCGAGATGCTCGTAATCGACGCTGTTTTGCACGGCGATGATGAGCACCTGCATGACCATGCCCATGCCGAGCCCGAGCCACAACGCGTCGATCGCGGTCTGCCAGTCGTTGCTCTCGAGGGCGAGCAGCGACAACGCGGCGAGGCCGAAGGTCATGGTCGCCGTGCCGAGAATGGGAAAGAGCTTGTAGCGCCCGAAGCGGCTGATGATGCGCCCGCTGATCACCGAGGTCGCGAGCATGCCGAGCATCATCGGCATGAGCAGCAAGCCGGAGCTCGTCGGGCTCACGCCCTTGACGACCTGAAGGTAGATCGGAAGGAAGGTCACCGCGCCGAACAGCGAGAGCCCGACAATCAGTCCGACCCCGCTCGCGACCGCGAAATTGCGGTTGGCAAAGAGGGTCATCGGCAAGATCGGCTCGCGCGCGCGCAGCTCGATGGCGATGAAGGCAAGCGTCGCCGCAACGGCAACCGCGACGAGGCCGAGCATCATCGGCGCGCCCCACGGAAAGGCCGTGCCGCCGAGCCCGGTAAAGAGGATGGCGGCGCTGAGCGCCGCGGTGAGCAGGATCGCGCCGGTGTAATCGATCGCGTGGTGGCGCCGCGCCGAGCCCGCCGGCAGCACGGCGGCGATCACCGCCATCGCCAAAATGCCGGTCGGCAGATTGATGTAGAAAATCCAGCGCCAGCAGCGCCAGCTCAGGTGATCGACGAAGAAGCCGCCGACCAGCGGGCCGACGATGGTGGCAACGCCAAACACCGCGCCGAAAAAACCCTGGTAGCGGCCGCGCTCGCGCGGGGGGATGAGATCGCCGATCACGGCGATGGTGATGACCATGAGGCCGCCGCCGCCTATTCCTTCGAGCGCGCGAAAGGCGATCAGCTGCACCATGTTCTGCGCGAGGCCGCAGAGCGCGGAGCCGACAAGAAACACCGCGATTGCCACTTGCAGCACGATCTTGCGGCCGTAGAGGTCGCCGAATTTTCCATAAAGCGGGCCCGAGACCGTGCTGGTGAGGAGATAGGCCGTCACTACCCAGGAGAGGTAACTCAAGCCGCCGAGATCGCCGACCATGGTCGGCAGCGCGGTCGAGACCACGGTCTGATCGAGCGCCGCAAGCCACAGCGCCAGAAACAGCGCGCCGAATATGGCGCGGATGGAGATTTGTTTCTGTTTCGGAGACATTCTTGCTCAAATTGCGTGCGCTTGAGAATGACGCACGGACAATGGCGCTTTCAATTCATCCGAACGGAAGTGGCCCCTCGATTCGTCATGCGCGGGCTTGACCGCGCATCCATCAAAAAAAGCTATTCTAAGCGATGGATTGCCGGGTCAAGCCCGGCAATGACAGCGGATGGTTCGGTGTTAGCTGGCGAGCGGCACTTAAACCTCACGCCGCGAGATTGCCGAACCGCTCGAGATTGGCCTTTTGTTGCGGGGTGCGCGGCGGCAGCTTGAACAGGCGGGCCGCGTTGCCGCCGAGAATGTTGTGCTTGGCTTGCTCCGAGAGAAACGGCAGGTCCCAGATCCGGCTCGGCACGTCGAAATCCCAGTGCGGGTAATCCGACGCGTAGAGCAGCTGCGTCTGCGCGTTGATCATCTCGAAGGTGCAGGCGAGCGCGCGCAAGTTGTCGGCCTCCATCGGCTGCGAGGCGTAATACATCGCGCGCATGTAGTCGCTCGGCTTCTTCTTCAACAGCGGATACTCGGAGCTGCGCAGCATGTATTCGTGATCGAGGCGCTGCATCAGGAACGGGACCCACGCGAGCCCGCCTTCGATCCAGATGACCGGCAGTTTTGGAAAACGCTCGGACAGTCCGTTGGTGACCCAATTGGTCATGTGGAGGATATGGTAGAACGGAAAGCCGAGCGCGTGCACCGAGGCGAAGCGGTTGAGATTTTTGAACACCGGCTCGCCCGGATTGATGGCGGAATGGAATGCGAGCGCCAGGCCGCGTTCCTCCAATGCCCGGTAGATTTTCATGTGCGCGTTGTGATGCACGGCCAAGCTGCGCACGCAGGTGATCATGAAGCCGGTGACGTATTTGCGCGCGCCAAAAGTCTCGATCTGGCGCAGCGCCGCGTCAGGGTCGGAAAGGGGCAGCGTCAGCATCGAGTAGAAGCGGCCGCCGCCTTCGGGCAGCGCTTTCTCGGTCAGCCACCGGTTGTAGGCCCAGCACAGCTGGACCTCCATTTCCGCGTCCGGATGAAGCCCGACGGCGAGCATCAAGGTCGGGAACAGGCAGGAATAGTCGACACTCAGCGCGTCCATCCACCGATGCCCGAGCTCGACGTCGCGCAGCTTCCCCTGCGCGGTCTTCTCCGATCCGCGCATTGGATAGCGCGTGATGCGCCCGCCCATCTCCTGGAAGCCGACCGCGTTGGTGGGAATGATGCTGCCGCGGCCTTTTCCGCGGCCGCCAAGCGTGAGCTGCCGCAGGACGTCGTTCTCCATGAAGGGGAGAAACTCGTCCAGGCATTCGTTCTCGTAATGGTGCGCATCGACGTCGACGATGAGCACGTCGTCAAGTTTGCGCTGCTGCGCCTGTTTGCGGGCATGCGCAAGCAGCCGCGTGGTGTTGAGCTCTTCGATGGCGACGCGCCGGCCGCGGTCGGCGATGAGGTCCATGGCGCTTCTCCCCGACAATGTGAAGATTGCGCAAAGTGTATTCCTGTCGCGGCCCCGGCGAAAGCGGGGTCAGCGTTGTCCCGGGCGCAGCACAGCACCAAGCACGAAGTGCAAAGTGGTGCGCTGCAGAGCCGGGATCGTTCGAGACTGCGGCGGTCGAATCAGCGCTGCCCACTTTGCTTGCACTCGCGCTGCACCGTATCCGGGATGAAGGTCCGGCGCACACCGCTAGTCGCGTGGGAGGGGCTTACGGCTGCAGCTCGGTGTCCCAGTAGAGATAGTCGAGCCAGCTCTCGTGCAGGTAAT
>VAZQ01000308.1:5498-8280 GCA_005883115.1 Alphaproteobacteria bacterium
CGGCATCTGCGACGGCCACATCTTCGCCTCCTGCATCGTGCTGTTGCCTTTCTTGAGATTGCACGGCGAGCAGGCGGCGACCACGTTGATCCAGGTCGTATGCCCGCCGCGCGAGCGCGGCAACAGATGGTCGAAGGTCAAGTCCTCGCGCGCGCCGCAATACTGGCAGCTGAACTTGTCGCGCAGGAACACGTTGAAGCGAGTGAACGCCGGCTGGGTCGAGGGCTTCACGAAGGTTTTGAGCGACACCACGCTCGGGAGCTTCATCTCCACGCTTGGGCTGCGCACCGCCCGATCGTACTCGGCAACGATGTTCACACGTTCGAGAAAGACCGCCTTGATGGCGTCCTGCCACGACCACAGCGATAGCGGATAGTAACTGAGCGGACGAAAATCCGCGTTGAGCACGAGAGCGGGAAAGCCTGCCGGGGACAAATTCACGACGCTCCTTGTCACCTTCCCTTGCGAAGCGCAGCCGTGCGCCACAGTCTATAGGGGAGCAGGACAGGATTGTGAAGCCCGCTCCGCGGCTTACAGAGGGGCCGCGGAACCGGCGGCCGTTTCCGTTCGGCCGCGTGAAAGCGGGGCCCAAAGTACGAAGCGCGGCCATGAATTGCCGCTCGCGCGGGAATGAGCCGAGAAATTCGGCGGCTACGAGCCGCGCGGCGAGGACAGTCGCCGCGCGAGAAACTCGCCGCCATGGCGCAAGCCTTCCGGATCGATGCCGTGGCCGATGCCGTAGGACATGTGCCATTCGACCGGCACGCCGAGCGCGGCGAGCCCGCTCGTTGCATGGAACAGGGCTTGCGGAGGGATGAGGTCGTCGCGATCGCCGTGGACGAGCAGAATCGGCGGACGCGACTTGATCTCGGCTGCGAATTTTTCCGGATTGACCTCGGGTGGAACCGCCAGCAGGCCGGAATAGCCGACGATCGCGGCCGGCGCCGCCGCGCGGCGCAGCCCGACGTGCAGCGCCAGCATCGTGCCTTGACTGAAGCCGACGAGCGCAAGCGCCGAGGGCGGAAGGTTGCGCCGCTTGAGCTCGGCGTCGAGGAAGCTGGTGAGGACGGGCGCCGCTTTGTTGACTCCATTCCAGCGTTCATCGGGATCGCGGAAGGTGAGCGGGAACCATTGCCGGCCGACCGGCGCCTGAGCGCAGGGCTCCGGCGCGTGCGGGGAGACGAACGCGGCCTGCGGCAAGAGGTTTTGCCAGGCGCGGCCGATATCGATGAGGTCATTGCCGTCGGCGCCATAGCCGTGCAGGAACACGACGAGCTGGCGCGCGGGCGGCGCGCGCGGCTCGAGGCGCGGGCCGTCGAGCTCAGCCATTGCTCGCCATCGCCGCGGCGATCGGCGCGCCATCGCGCTGCTTGGCCGCGCGATAATAGGCCCAAAGCATGCAGGCTGCCGCCCCGCGCCATGGACGCCAAGCTTCGGCGAGGCCTCCCATCTCTTTCACACTCGGGCGCGTTTTGAGCGCGAGCAAGAGCCGCGTCGCCTCCTGCAAGGCGAGATCGCCGGCGGGCCAGGCATCGGCGTGACCAAGACAGAACAGAAGGTAGATGTCGGCAGTCCAGGGGCCGATGCCGTGGACCGCGGTCAGCACGGCGTGTGCCTCGTCCGCCGGCTTGGTGACGAGCGCGGGCAGATCAAGCTCACCCCGGTCGACGGCTTTTGCGATCGCCTTGAGCGTGCGAATCTTAGGCGCCGAAAGTCCGGCGCGGGCGAGCTTGGCCGCGCGCGCGCGCAGGATCACCGCATGGTCGAGCGGATCGAACGCTTCGTTGAGCCGCGCCCAGATTGCCTTTGCGCTCGCGGTCGAGAGCTGCTGCGACACGACGATGGAGGCGAGGCCGGAGAATCCGTCCGGCCGTCGCCGCAGCGGCGGCCGCCCGGCCCGCGACAAGACCGCGCCGAAGCGCGGATCGGCATGGACGAGGCGGGCGATGGCGTGCTCGAGGTCGGCTTCGGTGTGGATGAAGAACATGAGCGCGGCGAAGCATCTACAAACGCGATGGCAACGCAACCCCTTTCTGGGACCGCTCGGGCGCGCATGACCACACCTGTCTTCCGGTTTGCGCCGAGCCCGAACGGGTATCTGCACCTCGGGCACGCGCTCTCCGCGCTGATCAACTTCGAGATGGCGCGCGCGATGGGCGGGCGTTTCCTGTTGCGCATCGAGGATATCGATGCGACGCGCTGCCGACCGCACTACGAGGAGGCGATCTATGAAGATCTCGACTGGCTCGGCCTGAGGTGGGAGGAGCCGGTGCGGCGCCAGAGCGCGCATCTCGACGATTACCGAGCGGCGCTGGCGCGGCTCGATGAGCTGGTCTATCCGAGCTTCGAGACGCGCGGCGAGATCGCCCGCCTCGTCGCCGAGCGGGAACGGCATGCGCCCTGGCCGCGCGATCCCGACGGCGCGCCGCTCTATCCCGGCGCCGCGCGCGCGCTCGGCGCCGCCGAACGCCGGCGCCGGATGGCGGCGGGCGAGCCATACGCGCTGCGACTCGATGTGGCGGCGGCCGTCGCGCGAACCGGACCGTTGACATGGATCGAAACCGGCTGCGGAGCTGAGACCAGGTCGGTTGCCGCGACGCCGGAAATATGGGGTGACGTCGTCTTGGCGCGCAAAGAGACGCCCACGAGCTATCACCTTTCGGTGGTGATCGATGACGCTTGCCAGGGGGTCACCCACGTGGTGCGTGGGCGCGATCTGTTCACCGCGACCAGCGTGCACCGCCAGCTGCAGGCGTTGTTTGCTCTGCCGGCACCGACCTAC
>VAZQ01000309.1 GCA_005883115.1 Alphaproteobacteria bacterium
TGGCGCTCGCCAAGCTCGCCTGCGCCGCGCACGCGACCATCGTGCTGCTGCCCCAGTTCATGGCCTCCGCCTATATCGACGCGATCGGCCGCTACCGCTGCACGTGGCTCACGGCGGTGCCGCCGATGATCGCGATGATGCTGCGTGAGAAGGAGTTGCTCGAGCGGACCGATCTCTCGAGCGTCGAGTTCATCCGCATGGGTTCGGCGCCGGTCAGTCAGGCGCTGATGGAAGCGCTTCGCCGTGCTTTGCCGCACGTCTCGGTCACCAACGCCTATGGGACGACCGAGGCCGGCCCCGTCGTCTTTGCGGCCCATCCCGAAGGCCTGCCGCAGCCGGATATGTCGGTCGGCTATCCGCATCCGAAGGTCGAGCTTCGGCTCGTCGACGGCGCTGATCGTAATGCGAGTCAGGGCGTGCTGGAAATGAAATGCCCGGCGCTCATGAACGGCTATCACAACCGGCCGGAGGTCGCGCCGCCCTTCACGACTGACGGATTCTACGTTACCGGCGACGTCTTCCGGCGCGACGCCGAGGGCTTCCATTATTTTATCGGCCGCACCGACGACATGTTCGTCTCGGGTGGCGAGAATATCTATCCGGCCGATGTGGAGCGCATGCTGGAGCGTCATCCCGACGTGGCGCAGGCCGCGGTGGTGCCGATCAAGGACGACGTCAAAGGGCAGAAGCCCGTTGCCTTCGTGGTGTCGAAACCCGGGCGCAGCCCGAGCGCGGACGACATCAAGCGTTTCGCGCTTGCCAATGCGGCCGCCTATGCGCATCCGCGCTTCGTCTGGTTCGTCAACGAATTGCCGCTTGCGTCGACCAACAAGGTCGACCGCGCCCTCCTGCACGCGCTGGCACAGGAGCGCCTCGCCCGCGGCGAGGTTCCCCGCAATCATTCGGCTTCGGCGGCATTGATGGCGGGAAGGCGGACACCATGAAAAAGCGGTTATGCGCACCGTCTCCCGATATTGTTCCGGGGATCGCTGCCCTATGGACGCTATAATTTCGGTCGAAAGGAAGGGGAGCAAACCGAACTTGGGTCGCCAACTCCGATCAATTCGATGCTAGCGCCGCCGCCCTTGCTTGAAGACGTCCTGCAGCGCCGGGCGTACAACGCCGTCACCGATTTCGTCGACGAAAATGTCGCGCGCGGTCTCGGCGACAAAGTGGCGTTCACCGATTCGACGCGCTCGCTGACCTATGGACAGCTGCAGGAACAGTCTTACCGCTTCGCGGCCGGCTTGGGGATGCTGGGCCTGCGCGCGGAAAACCGGCTCATGCTGGTGTCTCACGATACGGTCGACCATCCGGTCGCGTTCTGGGGCGCGATCCGCGCCGGCATCGTGCCGGTCCCGGTCAATACGCTGTTGACCGCCGAGCAATACGCTTATGTCTTGGCCGACAGTCGCGCGGCGGGAATCGTGGTTGCCGCCTCGTTCGCATCAATCGTGCTGAAGCTCCGCGACCGGCTGCCGCATTTGCGCGCCGTCATCGTCGTCGGCGCGAGTGCGAGCGAACGTTCGCAATTGCCGGATGCGCATTTTTTCGAGGAGCTGCTGGCGAAGGCCGAGCCGATACCGTTCACCGCGCCGACAATGTCGGACGAAGTCGCGCTCTGGATGTACACCTCGGGCTCCACGGGGGAAGCCAAGGCTGTGCGGCACGTGCACACCAGCTTGATGGCGACGGCGCGCCTCATGGGGCAAGGCGTCATCGGTATCCGCGAAGACGATGTCGCGTTTTCGGCGGCGAAGCTCTCCTTCTCCTATGGGCTTGGCAATGCTGTCTCGTTTCCGATGTCGGTCGGCGCGAGCACCGTGTTGCTGCCGGATCGGCCGACCCCGCAGGCGGTGCTCGCGACGCTTCGGCGACATCACCCCACCATCTTCTATGCTGTGCCGTCGCTTTACGCGGCGCTGCTGGCGCATCCGGAGATCGGGCCCGGCGCGGGATCGGACCGGTTGCGGCTGTGCGTTTCCGCCGGCGAAGCGCTGCCCGCCCATCTCGGCGAGCGCTGGCGCGAGGTCGTGGGGGTCGACGTTCTCGACGGGCTCGGCTCGACCGAGATGCTGCAGACTTTCCTGAGCAACCGGCCGGGCGACGTGCGCTACGGATCGACCGGCAAGCCGGTCCCGGGGTACGAGGTGAAGATCGTTGACGAGAGCGGGCGCGAGCTCCCCGCAGGTGAGATCGGCGAGCTCGTGGTGCGCGGGCCCTCTGCCGGCGAAAGCTACTGGAACCATCGCACGAAGAGCCGCCGCACATTTGTGGGCGAATGGACCTATACCGGGGACAAATATCTGCGCGATGCTGACGGTTATTATTATTACTGCGGGCGAACCGACGACATGTTCAAGGTCAATGGCATGTGGGTGTCCCCGTTCGAGGTCGAGACGGCGCTCGCCTCGCACGAGGCCGTGCTCGAGGCCGCGGTGATCGGCAAGGAGGACGGGGAGGGGCTCACCAAACCGAAGGCCTTC
>VAZQ01000310.1:0-406 GCA_005883115.1 Alphaproteobacteria bacterium
CCTCCCGTCTCGTAGGGCGCAATAAGCGAAGCGCATTGCGCCCTACGCGGGGGGCGTGTCCCGGGCGCACCGCAGCACGGAGCGCAGCGAAGTGGTGCGGTGCAGACCCGGGATCGTTCCAGGCCGTGGCGGTCCCGGGTCTGCAGCGCACCGTTCCGCTTCGCTTCACGCTGCGCTGCGCCCGGGACACGTGCTTGAATTAACGCCTACGAGGGTAAGACCGAGTTCGCTGCTCGGGCTGATTTCACTTCACCTGAATAGGCTCTAAGGTGGCCACCCATCATCGCGGTTTCCTCCAGGAAGCGAGCGCATGACCACCTTCAATGCGACCGTCCGCGCGGCGCCCACCGGCATCATCGGCCCGCCTCTATGAGAGCGATGACGCGCCTGCAGCTCCAGCCGGAGG
>VAZQ01000310.1:470-5421 GCA_005883115.1 Alphaproteobacteria bacterium
CGCTCGGATATGCTGGAAATCCGGCCCGCGCTTGCGACCTTCGGCGGCGCGCTCGGCATGGCGGCGGTTGCGCTGTTCCTCGCGTTTGCGGCGTTTGTCGTAATCTGGAGGGAAGGTTTGGCCGGCATAGGCGCTGCCTTGACGGCGGTCGCGGTCTCGCTCGTGCTGCTGGCCTATCCGGCTTATTTCGCGCTCAAGGCGTATCGGCTGCCCTGGCTCTACGACATCACCACCGATCCGATCGATCCGCCGCGCTACGAGGCGCTGGCGCGGCTGCGCGTGCGCGAGGCCAATCCGAGCACCTATCCTGGACTCTATGCCGCCGACCAGCAGCGGGCCGCCTATCCCGGTGTCGGTCCGCTCGGGACCAATGTGACGCCGCAGGTCGCCTACGACGCCGCGCTCGCGGTGGTCAACAAGCGCAGGTGGCGCATCGTCGACGCACGCCGCAGCCGCCGCGCCGCGAAGGCCGCATCGAGGCGGTCGCACGCACGCCGATCATGGGCTTCCGCGACGACGTGGTGGTGCGGGTGCGCGCCGACCGGGACGGTTCGCGCATCGACGCGCGCTCCTCCTCGCGCTATGGCGCTTTCGATTTCGGCACCAATGCCGCACGAGTCCGCGCTCTGATGGACGACATCGAAGACACACTGCGGGCGCAGAAGCTGGAGCGGCCACCAACCCCGCAAGCATTCGGAAAAAAGAAGACACCGATCGTCAAGAAAGACCGGAGCAAAGCCGATAGTCAGCGCAAGCGGTAGCGGCCCTCGATCGAGGGCTCTCCGTCGGTCGCGACAGGCCCGCGCGCGACCAAATCCTCGAGATGCGCGAACACCGACAGCCCCGCCGCCTTCACGAGCCGGCGATCGAGTCCGACATAGATGGCGCGCACGAGGGTGGGGATGTCGATTTTGGCGATGTTGAATGTAGTGCTGCACGAAGCGTGGCGCCTCGCGCACCATGCCGCCGTGGCCCGGCAGGTAGAGAGACTCGGATCGCCGCGCGAGTTTTTGCAGCGAAGCCATGTAATCGCTCATCGCCCCATCGGGCGGCGCCACCACCGGCGTCGACCAGGCCATGACGTGATCGCCGGAGAACAAGAGATCCGCCTCCTTCAACGCAAAGGCCATGTGGTTGGCGGTATGGCCGGGCGTCGCGACCGCCTCGATCGTCCAGCCCGCGCCAGGGATGACTTCGCCATCAGCAAGCGTGCGGTCGGGACGGAAATCGGTGTCGTTGCTCGCGTCCAGTCGCGGGGCCTCACCGATATTGAGCGCGCGCGCGGGACGATGTGCGCCTTCGGCGAGGACCACGGCGCCGGTTGCGGCTTTGATCCGCGGCACGGCGGGGGAATGGTCGCGATGGGTGTGGGTAACGAAAATGTGGGTGACGGTTTCCCCGCGCACGGCATCGAGCAGCGCGGCGATATGCGTCTCGTCGAGTGGACCGGGATCGACGACGGCGACTTGCCCGCGGCCCACGATATAGGAGACGGTCCCCTTGAACGTGAACGTGAATGGCCCGGGATTGTCGGCGAGCAGGCGCCGCACGCCGGGCATCACCTCCTCTACCGTTTCCGGCACGAGATCGAAGCTTTTGTCGAACGGGATGTCCGCGCTCATGCGGAGCGCACGCACGTGCCGGCGGGACGCCGGCGCACGCGGCCGCGCGGGCCTAATACCAACGGCCAGTGTTCTCGATTCGTCATGCGCGGGCTTGACCCGCGCATCCATCGGAAAAAAAGCACTTCATTCAAAGTGATGGATTGCCGGGTCAAGCCCGGCAATGACTGAGGCTGGGTCACGCGCCTTCAGCCGAGCTTGCGTCCGATGATATCCTCGCAGCGCAGGTCGCCGGCATCCTCGCCCAGATACAGCGCGCCCGACATGGCGGCGCGCATCCGGTTTGATGGCGCGCCTGCCGTGCCCCAGCGATCCGGTAAGGGCATCATTTTTTGCCAGTAGTCCGGACCCTGCGGAACGTGGGTTGCGTCGTCGAGCTGATCGAGCTCGGTCGTGTATTCCGCGACGAAGCCGTTGGGCTCGATGAAATAGGAGAACACGTTGCTGCCAGGTCCGTGCCGTCCGATCCCCCACTCGATATCGAACCCATTCTGCTTGACCCGGCCGGTACCGCGCATCAGACCGTCGATGTTCGGCAGTTCGTAAGCGACATGATTGAGCGAGGGACCGTTGTTGCGGAAGATCGCGACGCTGTGATGATCCGCACTGCAGCGCAAGAACTCCATCATGTGCGTGCTGTCGGAGAGCTTGAAGCCGAGGACGTCCATGAAAAACGGAACCTGATCGTCGGTGCGCGCGCTGTTGAGCACGACGTGGCTGATCTTGGTCGGCCGTGAGCGATCCAGCACGACGCTCGGATGCTGCACGAGATCGGACGATATGCTCATGGGCAGCCCATCGGGCGTGCGGAAGCGAAAGCCATAACCGCCACCGGCGCTGCGATCGAGCGGTCCGGGCTCGGCTTCGATGTCGACGCCGTAGCTCTTCGCCTGGGCGCAAAGCGCATCGACCGCGGCGCGGTCGTTAGCGGCGAAGTGCACGCCGAGGAGCGCCGGCTTTGACCGCTCGCGGATGGTCAGCACGTGATGCTCCCCGCCGGTGGCGCGGAAGTGCATGCAGTCGGCCTGCGAGGGCACTTCTTCGAGCGCCCATACTTTGGTGTAGAAGTCCGCCGACTGATGGAGATCGCGAACGCCGAGCTCGACGCTGCGAACCCCGGTAACTCTGGTATTTGTCATGGGTAGTGACCTCTTGCCATCGCCTGGCCCGCAAATTTCGCACAGTACAATGCAAAGGGCTAGTGCGCGTAGCCCGGATGAGCGCAGCGAAATCCGGGGGCAGCCATGGCTGGATGAAATGCCTTTCCCGGGTTTCGCTTCGCTCAACCCGGGCTACAGACCGCGGAGTATCGCAGCCCGGCCGTTTTGATCTACCTCAATGACGAGGCGCAGCAATCGCGTTAACCTGATAAGTGTCGCGCAACCCCGCGCTGTTTGCTGTCCTCTCCTGCAAGGCTATGGAAGTTCATCCAGAAGGCGCCGAGACGATCCTGATCGTCGATGACGACGAGCTGGTGCGCAAATCCGCGGCCACGCTGATCGCGAGCCTGGGCTATCGGGTGCTCTCCGCCGGCAGCGGCCCCGAGGCTCTGGAGGTCCTGTGCCAGGACACGCCGATCGATGTTCTGTTCACCGACGTCTTCATGCCCGGCGGATTGCATGGCCCCCAACTCGTGAACGCGGCGCGCCGGCTGCGGCCGGAAATGAAGATTCTCTTCACATCGGGCTATTTCGAATACGCGGAGATCCGTCACGCGCTTGACCCCAGCATCGAACAGGTGAGCAAGCCTTATGAGCGGGACGGGCTGGCGGCGATATTGCGCAGAAAGCTAGCAAAGCCGAAGCCGGGAGAGTCGGTCCTTGAGCTGGTGGCGGGTGCCCGATGACTGATTTCATATTCATGCTCAATCCATTCCCGCAGGTCTCGCGCATGCAGGTCACCGTGCACAAGCCGCATGCGCCGATCGCCGCGGCCCTTGCCGATGTCGGGGTCACCATCGTGCCCGGTCGACTAAAAATAGAGAAGCTCCGCGCGGCCAAAGGCGAGCTTGGTGAATTCGCCGCCTCATTTCCTTTGAGAATAGGGCGGGTGCTTACTGCGGCGCGTTAGGGCGCGATTGGGCACGAAGCAGCCCTAGCCCGGATTGAGCGCACGCTCAACCCGAGCTACAGGACCGAGCCCCGACAATCACAACCGCGCGAGTGCGGGCATGACTTCGCGCGAGAACAGCGCCAGCGAACGCAGCGCCTCCGGAAGCGTCATCGCGCCCATGAACAGATACGTGAGCAGGTAATTCACGCCGAGCTCGCGCACCTGGGTCTCGATCTCCTCGCGCACGCGCGCAGGCGTCCCCGAGATCACCGAGCCGTCCGCCACGCAGTCCTCGAATGTCGCCCCGCGCGGGACGTTGATCCGCGAGGCCGGGCCGGTCACGCCGTGCTTGTCGCGCAGCCAATTCAGGTGCGCGAGATGAAGCTCCATGGCCGGCTTGCCGAACCGCTTCGCCTCCGCATCGCTATCGGCGACGAAGATGTGGCGGAGCACGCCGATCGCGGTGCCGCCCGGAAACTCCGCCTTCGGTTGCGCCGGCCCGCCGCGTTTGGCGAGCGCCTGCTTGAAGGCATCAATGTTGGTCTTGGCAAACGGTGTCGGTCCCAAGCTCACGAAGTGCATTCCGTGTTCGCCTGCCCAGGCCGCGCCGGTGGTGTTGGAGGAGCCGTACCAGAATGCGGGATGCGGCTGCTGCACGGGCCGCAACGCGATCGGCACGTCCTCGAATTGGTAGTACTTGCCGGAATAATTGAGCGTGTCGGTCGTCAAGCCCGCACTGATGCAGTCGAACGCATCGATGAAGATCGCGCGCGACTCCTCGTGATCGATTTTGTGATACTTGAGCTCGAACGGCGATACGCCGCGTCCGATGCCCACTTCGAGCCGCCCATGGCTGAGATGATCGAGCATCGCGATCTCCTCGATCAACCGCAGCGGCGAATAGAGCGGAAGCAAATAAACCAGCGGGCCGAGCCGTAGGCGGCTCGTTTCGCGCGCCAGCGCGCCGAGATAGACCCCGGGCACCGGCACCATGTTGAGCGGCGTTGCGTGGTGCTCCGCCACGTGCAGGCAGTAGATGCCGGCCTCTTCCGCCGCCTTGGCGAAGGTAAGGCGCTCGTCGAACAAGGTCGCAAGCGGGCGCTGGCCGTGCTCGACGTGGTCGAAAAGTCCGACTTTCATCAAGACCTCGCCACGCGGTTGAGGATCTAGTGGATTTCCGGTTCGGGAATCTGACCCTTGCCGGCGAGGAAATCGAAGTCGCAGCCTTCGTCGGCCTGCCCGATATGGGCGGAGAACATGGCGCCATAGCCGCGGGC
>VAZQ01000331.1:0-1618 GCA_005883115.1 Alphaproteobacteria bacterium
CCTGTCGCCATTATGGATGCGCTCAAGGCAGCTGTGCGCGCGGGTGCCGTGCCCAGCGACCTCGGCCGCTCGCTCGCCTAGGCGGCGGCGCTCAGGGTCGCTTACTTCGGTAGCGCCAACGAGCACTCGGACTGGGAAACAGCCCACCACGTCTTCACCCATGCCAACGCCGTTCATCAGATGGTGAAGCGGATCGGGATCGCCGACCCCGCCGGCCATGCCGAGGCCGTGCGCAGCATCCTGCACGGCGCCATGGCGCTCTATCTCGCCCGCTATCTCAACGTGCCGCCGGCCCGCATCCCCGGCGAGGGCGGCGACGGTCTCGATGATCTGCCCCGGGATATCGAGGTACTCCGAGCCGCGCTGCTCGACGCCTTCGACCGGCAACGGCAGATCGAGCTGGCTGCGCGTCTGGTCGCACGCCATCTCTCTCTCGGCCACCCGCCGCGGGCGCTCATCGCCACACTGGGCCGCGCGCTGTTGCGGGAGGACGCGGGCTTTCACGCCCATCAGATGCTGGAAGCGGGCGTGCGCCAGTTCGCCGAGTGGGGCAACACCGGGGAGGGCTGGCACATTCTGATCGCCGTCGCCCGCTATCTTGCCGCCCATTCTCCGACCGAGCGCGCGGCGCTACAGACCGCCGATATTGCGCGGCGGCTCATGCGCGGCGGCGAGCTTCATCAGGAAGCCGCCACGGATGGGCAGTGAGCATTTTCATCGTGGCGTATCAGTCGGATTCGCTATGATTTGGCTGACCGAATCTCACGTAAGCACTTGAGCAAAAAGCCCCGCCGGAGCGGGGCTTTTGGTGCATGGCGCTACTTTGCCGGTGCAACCTCTTTGACTGGGGCTTCTTCGGTCTTTTCGCCTTGTTCATTGGCCTCGGTGAGGAGCCGATCGATGACGCCGGCGCGTTGCTCCTGCTTGATCCTGGCCTCTTGCGCTTTCTTCTGCTGCTCGGCGAAGAATTTGTAGTCGATTTCCCAACACATTGGATCCTCCATGCTGTGACGGAACCAACGGCATAACAACGCCGATACGGTACCACATTGTTCCGTGCCGCCGCCAGCCGCGGGAGCGCGGCGGCTCGCGCCAATACTCCCGCCTCGGCCTTGCCAGCGAGTGAATCTCGGACTCAAAACAAGTCAGTCAGTGTTCCACCCGTCGGATGTGAGCACGCAAGGATTCTCAGCGCTAGCCGACGCTGCCGTCGCCGCGGCGGCGCAGGACGATGCCCGGTGTCGCGCCGGTGTGAGTCGCATTCTCAACGACCGCAATGCCGTTGACGATGACGGTCGTGCGCGCGCCGCTCGGGTACTGATGCGGATTCGCATAAGTGGCCTCGTCTCGAAAATCACCTGGATCAAAAATCGCGATATCGGCGCGGTAGCCCTCCTTCAAGAGGCCGCTGTCGCGCAATTTGAGCGCCTTCGCCGGTCCGCCGGTCATCTTGTAAATCGCCCGCTCGAGCGGGATCAGCCGTTCGTCATGGACGTAGCGGCCAATAACTCTTGGAAAAGTGCCGTAGAAACGCGGGTGCGGCATGCCTTGGCTGACGATCCCATAGGTCGCGACGCAATTTCCGTCTGAACCGACGAGCGCAGTCGGCGAGCGCACG
>VAZQ01000331.1:1662-5310 GCA_005883115.1 Alphaproteobacteria bacterium
GTGATCAAAACGCGGGTGGCCCCGCCATCGGCGATCAGATGATCGCAGATCTGATCGATCGGATCGCAGCCCCGCGCCGTGGCTAGCGCTGCCACGGTTTGGCCTGCACTGTGCGGCACGCGCGGCGAGATCGAGATCTGCACCGCCTCCCATGAGGCAATCCGCCCCCAGTTGTTGAGCCCGTGCTCGGCAAATTCGCTGCGAATGCGCGCGCGCACCTCCGGCAGCGCCAGCCGCGCAAGCATCGTCTCTTTGCCGCCGATCTGTATCCAAGGCGGAAGCAAGTTCTTCAGCGGATTGGCCCCTGCGGCGTAAGGATAGGCGTCGCAGTCGATATCGCACCCTGCCGCTCGCGCTGCGGCGATCTTATCGAGGATCTGCGCCGCCTTGCCCCAGTTGTCGACGCCGGAACACTTCAAGTGCACGATCTCGGTATGCACGCCGCAGGCGCGGGCAATATCAATCGCCTCCTCCACTGCCTCCATGACCTTGTTCGATTCATCGCGAATGTGGGTGAAATAACCCGCGTTATGCCGTTTCAGCACCGCGCAAAGCGCCATGATTTCGTCCGCTTGAGCAAAGCTGCCGGGCGGAGTGAACAGGCCTGACGACATGCCGAGCGCGCCTGCGCGCAGACTGTCTTCCAGCAATGCAATCATCTCCCCCAGCTCGCGCTTTGTCGGCGAGCGATCTTCGAGTCCCATCACCATGAGTCTGAGCGTGTTGTGCCCGACGAGCATGCCGGTATTGACCGCGACAGCCGGGAACGTATCGAGGTATTGCGGAAAGCTCATTTCCCGGAACGGTAGCCACGGCGCGCCTCCGCTCAGATAATCCGCGAGAAGCTCAGCCTTCCCCGGCAGCACGGGCGCGACCGAGAAGCCGCAATGGCCGATGATCTCGGTCGTGACTCCCTGTCGCACTTTGCTTTCCGCTTTCGGATTGATGGGAAGGACAAAGTCGGAATGGGTTTTGATGTCGATGAATCCGGGCGTCACCGCGAGGCCCGTGGCATCGATGACTTTCTTGGCCTCGCCGGCCAGGGCCGGGCCAAGCGCGGCGATGCGGCCGGCATGAAGAGCGACGTCGCCGATGATGCCTGGACTGCCGCTGCCATCGATAACGGTGCCGCGATGGATTAGGATATCCCAGGTCATGGCGAGGGCACGTGGCGCATTGTTTGCTGATTATTGGAACGGGGCGGCGATCAGAGGCGGGTTCCTATCGGGCATCAGTTCGCAAGCAATACCCATGAAATCGCCCGTACGCGAGGCCGAGCTTGACCAGCACCGGCATCCTGCTTTCGCGCGGCAGCAAACAGCGAGGCAAAGGCAATGAAACTTGCGCGCCGTCAATTCCTGCATGTCGCAGCTGCTACTGCCGCCGCTGCGGCGATGACGCCAATCGCAAAGGCGCAGCCCTATCCGTCACGGCCGGTGCGCATCATGGTCGGTTTTGCGGCAGGCGGCTCGGCCGACATCATCGCGCGTTTGCTCGCTCAGTGGCTATCAGACCGGCTCGGTCAACAATTCGTCGTGGAGAACCGGCCGGGGGCCGGCACCAACATTGCTACGCAGGCCGTCGCCGAAGCGGTGCCTGACGGCTACACACTGCTCCTGGTGACAGCGGCCAATTTCATCAACGCGACACTCTATGAAAGGCTGAACTTCAATTTCATTCGCGATATCGCGCCGGTGGCGAGCCTCACGCGTGAGCCTAGCGTCGTCGTCGTGCATCCGTCGGTCCCGGCGAAATCGCTTGCGGAGTTCATAGCCTATACAAAGACCAATCCGGGCAAGATCACCATGGCATCGGGCGGCAATGGCGCGCCGTCGCATGTCTCCGGCGAACTGTTCAAGATGCTGGCCGGCGTCAATATGGTCCACGTTCCCTATCGCGGGGCGGGCCCTGCGCTCACGGATCTGCTCGGCGGCCAAGTGCAGGTCTACTTCACCCCGATGTCGGCGGCGATCGAATACATCCGGACCGGAAAGTTGCGGGCGTTGGCCGTGACGACCGCAAACCGCTCGGAGGCGCTGCCGGACGTTCCCACGGTGAGCGAATTCGTGCCCGGCTACGAAGCGAGCCAGTGGTATGGTATCGGGGCCCCGAAGAACACGGGCACAGAGATCATCACCACGCTCAACCGGGAGATTAATGCGGGTCTCACCGATCCGAAGTTGAAAGCGCAGCTTGCCGAGCTTGGCGAGACAACGCTCGGCGGCTCCTCGGCCGAATTCGAAAAGTTGATTGCAGAGGAAACCGAGAAGTGGGCGAAGGTGGTGAAGTTCTCGGGAGCAAAGGCAGATTGATTTGAGGAGAGCGTGAGTCGGCGGTGAGCAGACGATGAAATTCATGGACATGCGGCAGTGGATCGCCCTTCTCGAGAAGGAGGGTGAGCTACGGCGGATTACCGCCGAGGTGGACTGGAATCGCGAAATCGGCGCCATTGCTCGGCGGGTCCTTGAGAAGAAAGGGCCCGCGCTGCTGTTCGAGAGCATCAAGGGCTACAGAAATGGGCGGTGCACCAAGATTTTTGTGAGCGGTCTGGGAGCCCAATCGCGCCTGGCGCTTGCTCTCGGCTTTCCCCGCGACATCGCCAATCGTGACCTCATTCAGTACGTGATGAAGAAAAACCGCGAGACGATCGCGCCGGTCATCGTCGAAACGGGGCCGGTGAAGGAGATCATCGTGCGCGGCGATGCCATCGACCAGACTGAATTTCCCGTCCCCCAATGGCAGTACCTCGAAGGCGGCCGCTACATCCATACCTTCTCCGGCGTCGTGACGAGAGATCCGGAGACGCGGGTGATGAACGTCGGTATCTACCGGGGGATGGTCGGCCACAAGGATACTGCGCCGTTTCTTCTCATCAAAGGCGGCCAACATTGGGGTGCGCATTTTGCCAAATGGTCCGCGCGCAAAGAGCCCATGCCGGTCGCTTGTGTGATCGGCTGGGATCCCATCATGCCGTTCTTGGCGGGATCGCCAGTCGTGACCGGGGTATGCGAGTGGGATGTGATGGGCGCCTACCGCAGCGAGCCCGCGCAGCTGGTTCGCTGCGAAACGGTCGACCTCGAGGTTCCCGCCACCGCGGAGATCGTGCTCGAGGGATATATCAGCGACGATCCCGCAAGCTACGAGATTGAAGGACCGTTCGGCGAGTTCACCGGCTATGTGTCGGACCTTCCCACGCCGCGGCCGACGATGAAAGTCACGTGCATCACGCACCGGCGCGACCCGATCTTTTGCGGTTCGCTGGAAGGTACCTTGCCGGGCTCCTACAGCGAGAACAGCGTCATGTCGTCGGTGCAGCGCGCGGGCATCGCCTGGAATATTCTCAACAGCGCCGGCATCCCCGGTATTCTCGACGTCTACGCGCCGCCCATCACCAACGGCGTCAACATCCGTATCCAGATCAAGAAGCACTACCAGGGGCAGCCCAAGCAGATCGCTGCAGCGCTGTGGGGCAACAGCGCCGCCCAATACCGCTACAAGCACGTGATTGTGGTGGAGGAGGACATCGATCCCGCGGACGACGAGCAAGTTGAATGGGCGTTCGCTCACCGGGTGAACGCTGGCGAAGGCGGCATCGTCATCTTCCCCGGCATTTTCGGCTCGCCGATCGATCCCAGCACGCCCATGGAG
>VAZQ01000332.1 GCA_005883115.1 Alphaproteobacteria bacterium
CTCGTCAAGCCGGTCACGTCATGCCGCGGCTTTGCGCGCAGCAGCAAGCGAACCGCCGCCGCGCCGTAGGCAAACGCAGCGGCAATGGTTTCGAGCCCGATTTGGGTCACTTCGTTGACGCTAAAGGGTAGAACGTTCGCAGGCAGACCATCGCCGAAACGCGCCAGTGCCTCGATGAGCGGCGTACCATGCGCCTCGTCGTGGACGAGCACGACGGGCTCTCCTCCCCCTGCCTCGCGGTAAGCGGTGAGGAGCGCGCGCAGCTTGCGCATCAGCGTGTCTGCCGGGGGCAATGCGTAGGCTGCGGCGCCGGTCGGGCAAACCGCCGCACATTGTCCGCAGCCGGCACAGATATAGGCGTCGACCGCGACGTGATCGCCGGCAGGGGCAATCGCGCCGGCCGGGCAGAGATCGAGGCAACGCGTGCAGCCGATGATCTGCGAGCGCGAATGGGCGCAAAGATCTTCGGTGAAGGCGACATAGCGGGGCTTGTCGAAGCTGCCGACGAGGTCGCGCGCCTTGAGCACCGCCTTGAGCACGGCCGCCAGGTCCTTGGGATCGGCTCGTAGGTAGCCGTCGCGCAGATCGGCCGCGCTGAAAAGCGCCGCGTCACCGGAAATATCGAGCACGAGGTCGCAGCGCGAGACGGCGCCGTCACGGCGCGCAGCGAAGCTCAACGTGCCCCGTGACGACGGCGCCGGCTGAGCGTAGCCATCGACGATGAGCTCGAACGCGCCGAGATAGCCCTTCGCCGAGCGGATCGCGCCCTGCACCACCGGAAACTCGGTCACCCGCGGTGGCGCTACTTCCGCCGGCGGCTTGATCAGCACGGTTACGTCGAGGTGATCCTTGAGCAGGTTGCCGGCCTCGATCACCTGCTCGTCGCGACCATAGATCAGGATCACGCCATCACTGTTGAGGTTGACGAAGGGGACCCCGGGGAGAGGTTCCGCGGCAGCCGCGAGCAGCGCCGCCATCTTGGGTGCTGCCGCATCGGCATCTTTCGACCACCCAGCGGTCTCGCGGATATTGGCGTAGATGACCTCGGCGTCGCCGGCGTTTTCCGAGAACAGCGGCGCCTCCTGCGTGCAACCGACGATCAGCGACTCTCCGCCGGCCACCGCGGCGCGGAACTTCTCCAGCTCCGCTCGGCAGAGCTGGCGCGCGGTCAAAACGTCCGCGCCGCGACAGCCACGCTCAACGGCCGACTTGTCGAGCGGCATGGTATCTTCGCACGAGCAGATCAAGATTTTTAGCGGCCGATCGGCCATTCTGGTCTCCGGCTGTGTGCGAATCGCCACGCCCCACCACCTGCGGTGGTCCATCCGCGCAGGCGCATCATACGCTATGCGCGCCTCAGCGATGATGGTCGATGGCGGTAACCACGGGCCCGCGCACTTATGCCGGCGCGCGCGGCTCTACCCCTCGTGCGTACCACGTTATAAGTATGGCGAACAACCTTCGCGAGTCCGGTCGCCCGAATGCCGCTGCAAGAGCCCACGCGCCTGCGCCGATCGTCAAAGCCAGCGCTTGACCTGCCGCCCCCGTTCCGGCTGCTGACCCTGCGCGAGGTGGGCGACGCATTTGCTCATGCAACACGCGTGGCGCCGCAAGAGGGAGCCGGCACCCTTGTCTATGTGGGCCGCTTCGACCTCGTGGAGTTTGCGCTCGTGCTCGAGCCCGACGAGCCGCTCAAAACCGCGCGGCGTAGCCTTTACGCCGGTGTGGCCGCGCTCGGCGATGCCCTCGCGGTGCATGCTCCGCCCGAGTTGCCCATCACGTTCGACTGGCCGGATGCGGTGCGCGTCAATGGCGGGCTCGTCGGCGGCGCGCGGCTCGCCTGGCCTCGGGACGCCCACGAGGACAAACCGCCGGCTTGGCTGGTATTTGGCGCCATGATCCGCACCTTCGCGATGGGTGAGGAAGAGCCGGGTCTGCGCCCGCTCTCGGCAGCGCTCGAGGACGAAGGCTTCGACGATCTTGGTTCGGGAAAGCTCGTGGAAAGCTTCGCCCGCCATTTCATGGTCGCGGTTGACGCCTGGCAGGAACAGGGGTTCGGCGCCGTCGCGAAGAATTATCTCGGTAGGCTTTCACCCGAGAGCGGCATGCGCCGCGAGATCGCCGAGAATGGCGATCTGTTGGTCCGGCGCATGGCGACGAGCGCGGGTGGGCCCGAGCGGCGCTCGCTCCTGCACGCGCTTGCCGAGCCGTCGTGGCTCGATCCTGCAACAGGAGGGCCGCGACGGTGAAGCTTTTGCGCACCATTCGGCTTGATCCCTCGGACACTTTCGTGTTCGAGCGCGCCGCCGATGCCGGCGAGTGGGCGGTCTCGGGGGCCTTCATGTTCGCGCATGCCGATCCCGATGCGCTCGATGGCAAATCGCGCGCGGCCTTTCGCGGCGGCTTTCTCGGCGTGGCCTCGCTCGGCTGGTCGACGCTGGTGCAGATCGTGGAAGCAAGCGAGGCGGATCGTGACGCGCTCGTCGGCGCGCTGGGCCGGCAACTGCACGAGCGCCTCGGCGCGCCTGATGTCGCCGCCGCCCGCGGCGCGGCCGAGGAGGAGGTCGCGTTCGCGGCCTCGCTCTGCGACCGTCCGCGCGACACCCTTATTGCAGTGCGCCGCACGTTCGAGGACGGCGCGATCCGCGAGGCATTTCGCACGTTGCATCCGCGCGGCACGCGTAAACCGATGCGCGCCTTTTCGTTTGTCGAGGTCGAGAACGAAGAGGAAGCGCACGAAGACGTCAATCTGCTCGCGCTGGCGCGGCACAAGCAAACCGATTGAAATGCAAGCGAACCGCGACGAGGTGTGATGCCGGATTTCTGGCTTTCCAGCGGACACCATCTGCTCGATCGGGATGAGGGCGGCGGGCTCCTGGTCACAGACGAGTTCCTCAAGATCTACCTGGCGCGGCCGGAGCTTGCGCCGCCGCCGGATGCATGCGTGGCCGAGCGCAGCTTGCACGCGGCGCTCCTCGGCAATCCGCGCCGGCCGGTCACAGTCTCGGAGATCGCGGCCATCACCGATGCGGATGCCCGCGAGAATTGGAGCTTCATGACGAGTTTTCGCGACCGCCTCATCCGCCACAAGACGGTTGAGGCTGCTTATCTTGATCTCGTGCGCCGCGGTGCGGGGGAGACACCCCCGCTGTTCATCAACCACCTCGTGCATGTCATCTTGCGCAACCTCCTCGATGGTTGCGAGGATGTGTTCATGCTGCGCGCGGCGGAGCTCTTCTTCCGGCCGCAGCGCTTGAGCCTGCACGATGGGTCGCTCCTCGCAGCCGACGAGGAGAAAGTCGCGGGCGCCAGCCCACAGTCGGTCTCTCCGCTTGTCGCCATGCTCGGCTTGCCGGCTGCCGGTGGAATCGACGTGCTCAACGAGGCG
>VAZQ01000038.1 GCA_005883115.1 Alphaproteobacteria bacterium
ACGGCTACAACGTGCGATGGCGCAGCTCGCGGAAGCCGCGCTCGAAGCACGCCGGCAGTCCGCGATGGCCGAACCCATTGCGCGGCGCACATTGCTGACGCTCGCCCTTGACGCGCGACGAAAGCAATAACCGCAGACGCTGGTGTATCACCGGCGCAAGTGGCAATGGCCAGAACGCATCTAGGACCTGTGCGGATTAAGTCTTCTCAAGTCGCCGCAGTACATCGTCGAGCTGATCGAGGCTGCGGTAATGGATCCGC
>VAZQ01000039.1 GCA_005883115.1 Alphaproteobacteria bacterium
GGCGATATCCTCGTGACTATGCTGGTACTCGCTCGCGAGCGCCTGATATCCGGCGGCTTCCTCCAGCGGATTAAGATCGGTGCGCTGCACGTTCTCGACGATCGCAAGCTCGAGCGCCTCGCTATCGGTTGCTTCGAACGGCACGATTGGAATTTCGTGCAGAGCGGCACGCTGAGCCGCCCGCCAGCGTCGCTCGCCGGCTATGATTTCGTAGGCATCTTTCGCGCCGTGCAGTGAACGCACAACGACCGGTTGGATGATGCCGTGCTCCCTGATTGACGCCGCGAGCTCATCGAGCTCGGTTTCCGAATAGTTGCGTCGAGGATTGCGCGGATTGGGCCTGAGAAACTCGATCGGGACGCGACGTTGATTGCGCGCGCGTTCGGGCACGCTTCCCGTTTCGACACCAACGTCCCCCATCAGCGCTGCGAGACCGCGCCCGAGTCGCGATCGGCTCTCATCTGCCATGGCCGCGCCTCCTCAATCCTCTTGCATCACGCGACACCATGCCGCTGATCCGAATCGATCACGTTCTCGGCGAGCGGCGAGTTCGCCATCAATTCCTTTTCACGCTGAATGATCTCGGTCGCCAACCGCAAATACGCTTCGCTCCCTACGCATTTGAGATCGTAGACGAGCACCGGTTTTCCGTAGGACGGCGCCTCCGATACTCGCACGTTGCGCGGAATGATGGTGTCATAGACCTTCTGTTTGCTGTTCGCCCGCACGTCGGCCACGACTTGGTTCGAGAGATTGTTGCGTGCGTCATGCATCGTCAGCACGATGCCGTGAATCATGAGCTCGGGGTTGAGCTGCGATTTCACGGTGTCGACGGTCTGCAGGAGCTGCGATAATCCTTCCAGCGCAAAGAACTCGCACTGCAGCGGCACTAGAACCGCATCTGCTGCCGCCAAAGCGTTGACGGTGAGCAGATTGAGAGACGGCGGACAATCGATCAGCATATAGCTGAAATCGCTCACGCGTACGGTCGCATCGCGCATTGGTGCAAGCGCTCGACGCAGCCGAAAAGCCCGATCGCGCTCTTGGCTCACCTCGAGTTCGAGGCCGGAGAGATCGAGCGTCGATGGCACGATCGACAAGCGCGGCACCGCGGTCGCGAGCACGGCATCGGACAAAGTCGCAGCTGCCATCAACACGTCGTAGGTCGAGTGGCGACGGCTCTGGCGATCGATTCCGAGCCCGGTCGACGCATTGCCTTGTGGATCGAGATCGATGATCAGCACCTGCTCGCCAATGGCGGCGAGCGCAGTACCGAGATTGATCGCGGTCGTGGTTTTGCCGACACCGCCTTTCTGGTTGGCGATCGCAATCACGCGCGGCGGCGCGGGCTTGGCAATGCGGCTGGCAAGCGCGACGACGGACGGCGTTTGCGCCGGCGACTGCGCCGGCAAATCCGCATGGTCGTTCATGGCATTGCGTCCCGCGTCAAAGAGCCTCGGTCGCGAATCAGGTGAAATGTTATGGCCTTATGTTGCGCCGCTCCACATCCCGAATGACGACGATGTGCCCCGCTGGTTCGATGCGGCTGGGCACGAGCGTGGCTGCCATGGTCCACCTCTGCATGGCGGCCTACTCACGCGCCTCTCTAAGCTCAAGCTCTGCATGTCGTCCCTTTGGGAACAAGCCCACCGCACCGCTTTTCCCCAGAAGCGGAAAGCACTGATCCAGCAATGACTTGAGCGGAGCGACGGCGCGCGCCGTGACGACGTCCGCCCGCCCTTCGAAGCTCGTCACGAACTCCTCGATCCGCGTGGCATGCACCGTCGCCGGCGCCGCGGCTACGCGCTGGGCTTCACGCAGGAACGCCGCCTTTTTATTATTACTTTCAATGAGATGGACGTGGGCACCCGGCTTCTGCGCAAGAGCGCAGGCTACCGCCAAGCCGGGGAAGCCGCCTCCCGTCCCCAGATCGACCCAAATCTGCGCGCCCGGTACGAACTCGAGCAACTGCAGCGAGTCGGCAATGTGCCGTGTCCACAGATGCAAAACCGTGGAAGGCGCAACCAGGTTTGTGATTTGCTGCCACGTCAGCAGAAGCGCAACGAAGCGATCGAGGCGTTCAAGTGTTTCACGTGAAACGGGCGTGAGGGCGAGCGCGCGAGCACGATCTGCAGTTGCAGGCGCTGTGGGCTTGCTCCGCCCGCTTCCGCGGCTCCTCTGTCCCGGATCGGAAGGGGGCCGGCGACTCCCGGACATCAGCTTGCGACGGCCGCAGTTTTGGGGCGCTGGCCAATCCGTCTGAGATGCGCAACGAGAAGCGTGAGCGCCGCCGGCGTGATGCCATCCATCTGCGCAGCCTGACCGATGCTGCGGGGACGCGCGGAATTGAGCTTTTGGCAAACTTCAATTGAGAGCCCTGGCAACTCCGAATAATCGAGTCCCTCCGGCAACTGCAGGTTTTCGTCTCGGCGATAGGCAGCGATGTCGGCCGCCTGGCGTGACAGATAGACCTCATATTTTGCGTCGATTTCGATCTGCTCTGCGATTTTCACCGGGAGATCGGCCAAGCAGGGCCAGATCTTCGCGAGTTCTGCCATTCCAATATTCGGGTGCGACAATAGCTCGAACGCAGTACGCCGCTGGCCGTCCCTGTTCAGAGCAAGCCCGTACCGATGCGCCTCGCTCGGGGTGAGCGAAACCGAGCGGGCGAAAGCGCGTGCCGCATCAACGCCCGCCATCTTCGCCTCATGCTGGGAGCGGCGCCTTGCACCCACGCAGCCAATGGCAATGCCGCGGGCGGTGAGGCGCTGGTCGGCATTGTCCGCGCGGAGCGTGAGCCGGTATTCCGCGCGCGAGGTGAACATCCGGTACGGCTCCGTCACCCCGCGCGTTACCAAATCATCAATCATTACAGCAAGATAGGCCTCAGCGCGATCGAAGATAACCGCGCCTCCCCCACCCGCGCGCGATGCCGCATTAAGCCCTGCAATCAAGCCCTGAGCCGCCGCCTCTTCGTAGCCGGTTGTCCCATTAATTTGTCCGGCCAGGAACAGCCCCGGGACCCGCTTGCTCTCCAACGTGGGCTTAAGCTCGCGCGGATCGACGTGGTCGTATTCGATCGCGTAGCCGGGCCGGATAACGCGTGCCCTCGCGAGTCCTGGGATCGTCCCGATCAGCGCGGTCTGGACCTCCTCCGGCAGCGAGGTGGAGATGCCATTGGGGTAGACCGTGCAGTCATTGAGCCCCTCGGGCTCAAGAAAGATCTGGTGCCCATCGCGCTCGCCGAAGCGCACGATCTTGTCCTCGATGGATGGGCAATAGCGTGGCCCCTTGCTGCGAATCTGCCCGGAATACATCGGCGAGCGGTGAACGTTCTCGCGGATAATGCGATGGGTCGCTGCGTTCGTGCGGGTAATGCCGCACTGAACCTGTGGGTTCTCAATGCGCTCGGTCAGGGTCGAAAACGGCTCGGGCGGCTCATCGCCCGGCTGCATCTCCACGGCGGCCCAATCGATTGTGCTGCCATCGAGCCGTGGCGGCGTCCCGGTCTTGAGCCTCCCAAGCGCAAATCCAAGGCGCTCCAGCGTCAAAGAGAGGCCGACCGCAGGCGCTTCGCCGACGCGTCCCGCCGGCGTCGTTCGCTCGCCGACATGGATGAGACCCCGCAAAAAGGTCCCGGTTGTCAATACGATGGCCCCTGCCCCGATCTCGCGGCCGTCCTTGAGCTTAAGGCCAGCGCTTCGTTGGTCGCGGATGATGAGGTCGTCGGCCTCCGCTTCGATCACCGTGAGATTCGCTATCGCGGAAATCGCCTGCTGCATGGCCCTGGCATAGAGCCTGCGATCGGCCTGGGCGCGCGGTCCCCGTACTGCCGGTCCTTTGCGTCGATTGAGAACTCGGAATTGGATGCCGCCGAGGTCCGCCACTCGCCCCATCAGACCGTCCAACGCGTCAATCTCGCGGACGAGATGCCCCTTCCCCAGGCCGCCGATCGCGGGATTGCAGGACATTGCGCCGATAGTGGCGAAGCGATGGGTAACCAGGGCGGCCTTGGCGCCCATGCGCGCAGCCGCCGCGGCCGCCTCACAGCCGGCATGGCCGCCGCCCACCACGATGACGTCGTACTGCGCATCCATTTCTTAAAAACCTTGCGCGGAGCTTCTACCGAACTTGGGCGCGATCGTCTATTTTCGCCCCGTGACTCCTGCCCTCGGCGGAGCGTTTCACGTGAAACATGGGTCGCGTAGCCTGCTAGGGTTTAGCCTGACCCCCGGCACGTCAGCCGAGTGAGAACGACGACCCCTTCGCCCGTTAACGGCGCCGGTCACTCCCGATCCTGTCCCCTATTTCCCGATACAGAAATCTCGGAAAATCACATCCAAAACGTTCTCCACGTCGATCCGGCCCAGAAGCTTGCCCAATGCCCTGGTCGCCAGCCGAAGGTGTTCCGCCATGATTTCCTCGCGGCCCTCCTGCGCTGCGCCTCGCGCACGCTCGAGCTCGAGAACAGTTTCTTTCACATGCGCGCGCTGGCGCTCGCGTGTGACCAATGCAGCTTCAGGTGTGAAGAAGTGTTCGACAAAACCGGAAAGCACGTTAACCAATTTGTCCACACCCGCGCCGGTCGTACTAGAACAAAGATTCACAGCTTCATCTTTGATGAATCTTGATTCGACAGTTCGTTTTTCCTCCTCGGTCAGAAGATCCATCTTGTTGATCACCAACCAAGTGACGGCATTCGGCGCGCACGTGAGTGCAGAGCGAACCGAAAAATTTGGCCAATCGATCGTCGTTGCATCAACGACCCAGAGTACGAGATCGGCGCTGCCGGCTTGTTCGCTCGCCCGCCGCACGCCTTCGCGTTCGATTTGATCCTTCGTCTCGCGAATGCCGGCCGTATCGAGCACCGTGACCGGATAGCCCCGCAGGTCGAGGTGCAGTTCGAGCACGTCGCGTGTGGTTCCGGGGAAAGGCGATACGATTGCGGCCTCGCGACGCGCCAGTCGGTTGAAGAGGGTCGACTTGCCCGCATTCGGCGGTCCCGCGATGGCAACACGCAGCCCCTCGCGCAAGCGCTCGCCGTGCCCTGCGCCGGCCTTGCTGATTTCCTCACCAAGGGGGCGAATGAGTCCTAACGCACGCGACATCATGTCCTTGGGGACGTCCTCCTCGTCGGAAAAATCAATGCCGGCCTCGACCAGAGCGAGCGCCTCGATCAACCGCTGCCGCCAGCTCTCCGCCCGATCGCCAAGGAGGCCTCTCAGTTGCTGGTAGGCCTGCCGCCGTTGCGCCTCGGTTTCAGCTGACACCAGGTCGGCGAGCCCCTCGACCGCGGTCAGATCCATGCGGCCGTTTTCGAATGTGCGGCGCGTGAACTCTCCTGCTTCCGCATGACGCAACCCGGGAAGGTTCGCCAGCGCCGAAAGAACCGCCGCGATCACCGCGCGACCGCCGTGCACGTGCAGTTCGGCGACGTCTTCGCCGGTGGCGCTGTTCGGAGCGGGGAACCATAAGGCGAGCCCCTCATCGATGACGTCATGGGTCGCCGGATTGCGGACGTGCGCAAACGACGCGCGTCGCGGCTGCGGCACGCGACCGATCAGCCGTTCGAGGGCCTCGCGCGCCCGTGGGCCGGACACGCGAACAACTGCGATTGCCGCCGGCGGCCTTCCGGAGGAGAGGGCAAAGATCGTGTCGCGGTCGCCGGTCATCTCTTGGATACTCGAACCTCCACAGCTTGCGGGTGATATCGCAGCGAAATAGCTTTAATGTAGTAGCTCCAAAGCCGATTTGTTGGCGATTTAGCCGGGTCTCGCGCGCCGAACCAACTGCACCGGCGGGCATTGTCATTAGATGTCATCCAATTCAGTCGCCACGTCTCACGAGAACCGTCTCGCGCACGAGACGAGCCCCTATCTGCTTCAACATAAACACAATCCGGTCGACTGGTGGCCGTGGGGAACCGAGGCGCTCGCCGAAGCAAAGCGCACCAACAAACCGATCCTGCTCTCGGTCGGCTATGCGGCCTGCCATTGGTGCCATGTGATGGCGCACGAGAGTTTCGAGGACGCGAAAACTGCGGAGGTCATGAACGATCTGTTCGTCAACATCAAAGTGGATCGCGAAGAGCGTCCCGACATCGACCAGATCTACATGTCGGCTTTGCACCACCTCGGTGAGCACGGCGGCTGGCCGCTGACGATGTTCCTCACGCCGAACGCTGAGCCGTTCTGGGGCGGCACTTACTTTCCCAATACCGCCCGTTATGGGAAGCCGGCGTTCGCCGACCTCTTGCGTGAGGTCGAGCGCGTGTTCCGCGAAAACCCCCAAAGCGTGGAGCAGAACCGCAGCGCGCTTATGGCACGGCTAATGGCCAGCGCGAGGCCCACGGAGCGCGTGGTGATTGCCGCACCCGACCTCGATCGGGCTGCCGATCAACTCTTGAGCTTAATCGATCCGGTCAACGGCGGTATACGCGGCGCGCCCAAATTCCCGCAGTCAATGATGCTGGAATTTTTGTGGCGTGCGGGCGAGCGCACGAACAACAATCGACGTTTCGCGGCGGTGGAACTTACGCTCGCTCGCATTTGCGAGGGCGGCATCTACGATCATCTCGGAGGCGGCTTCTCGCGGTATTCGGTCGACGAGCGCTGGCTGGTTCCGCATTTCGAAAAGATGCTTTACGACAATGCGCTCCTGCTCGAACTGCTCGCGGTCGCCTACCTTCGCTCGAGGAATGACTTGTTCCGGCGTCGCGCGCGCGAGACGGTGGCTTGGCTGACGCGAGAAATGACAACACCGGAGGGAGCGTTTTGCGCTTCACTGGACGCCGATTCGGAAGGTGAAGAGGGCAAATTCTATGTCTGGTCGCTGGAGGAGGTGACGAGCGCATTAAGTAGGGATGACGCCGCCTTCTTTGCCGCCCACTATGACGTCACTGCTGAGGGCAATTTCGAAGGCCACAATATTCTTAATCGCCTCAAGCATATCCCGCGCAGTATGGAGGACGAGCAAAGGCTCACGCCATCACGCGAAAAGTTATTGAGCCTGCGCGAGAAACGAGTGCGGCCGGGCCTCGACGACAAAATCTTAGCGGACTGGAATGGCTTGATGATTGCCGCGCTCGTCAACGCTGGTCTCGCGTTGGACGAGCCACTCTGGCTCGAAATGGCGGCGCGCGCCTTCCTGTTTATTGATGCCAAGATGGCGCACGGCGACCGCCTCGGCCATTCCTGGCGCGCAGGCAAACTGCTCGTTCCAGGGCTCGCCTCCGATCACGCCGCCATGATCCGCGCCGCACTGGCGCTGCACGAGGCTACGGGGGAGCAAGCATATCTCGAGCGTGCACTTGCCTGGCAGGCGACGCTCGACCGGCACTACGCTAATGCGGAGAACGGCGGCTATTTCCTCACGGCCGACGACGCCGTCGGTTTGGTCGTGCGGCCCAATTCCACCAGTGACGATGCGACACCGAATCCCAACGCCCTTGCGGCGCAGAACCTGATCCGCCTCGCGTTGTTCACCGGTCAGCACGCCTGGCGCGATAAGGCCGATCGGCTATTCGAAGGCATGGCTGCGAGCGCGGGCGAAAATCTGTATGCGCATCTCGCGTTGCTCAACGCACTTGACCTGCGCCTGCGCGGTGCGGAGATCGTCGTGGCGGGAGAGGACGAGCGCGCCAACGAACTCCTCGCCGCCGCGCGCCAGCTTGCCTTCTTTGACCGCGTCGTGCTGCGTGCGTCGCCAGCGCTGGCTCCCGACCATCCCGCCCACGACAAGGTCGATGTGGCCGCGCAGAGCGCAGCCTTCATCTGCGTCGGCGAGACTTGCTCGCTGCCGGTGCGTGAGCCTGATGCGATTGCCGAAGCTGTGCGCGCGGCGCGCCGCTGATCACGCGTTCATCGACTCGAAGAAGTCGCCATTGGTCTTGGTGTTGCGCAGCTTATCGAGCAGGAAGTCGATTCCATCCATGGTTCCCATCGGATTGAGGATGCGACGCAGAATATACATTTTCTTGAGCTGATCGGACGGCACCAGCAGTTCCTCCTTGCGTGTGCCGGACCGCGTGATGTCCATGGCAGGGAACGTGCGTTTGTCGGCCACTTTGCGGTCGAGAATTATTTCAGAATTGCCGGTTCCCTTGAACTCCTCGAAGATCACTTCGTCCATGCGGCTGCCGGTGTCGATCAGCGCGGTGGCGATAATGGTGAGCGAACCGCCTTCTTCGATGTTGCGGGCGGCGCCGAAGAAGCGCTTCGGCCGCTGCAGCGCGTTTGCGTCGACGCCGCCGGTGAGCACCTTGCCGGAGGACGGCACCACCGTGTTGTAGGCGCGCCCGAGCCGAGTAATGGAATCAAGTAGGATGACCACATCACGGCTGTGCTCAACCAGACGCTTGGCCTTCTCGATCACCATTTCCGCGACCTGAACATGGCGCGATGCCGGTTCGTCGAAGGTCGAGGATACGACCTCGCCCTTCACCGAACGCTGCATGTCGGTCACCTCCTCCGGCCGCTCGTCGATGAGTAGCACGATCAGGTAGCATTCCGGATGGTTCGCGGTGATGGCGTGGGCGATGTTCTGCAATAGCACCGTTTTGCCTGTGCGCGGCGGCGACACGATCAGCGCACGCTGGCCTTTGCCGATCGGTGCAACGATATCAATCACGCGCGGAGAGAGATCCTTCTTGGTCGCATCCTCATGCTCCATGCGTAGCCGCTCCTCGGGGTAGAGCGGGGTGAGATTGTCGAAATTGACCTTGTGGCGCGCCTTCTCCGGATCCTCAAAATTGATCGTGTTGACCTTGAGTAGCGCAAAATAGCGCTCGCCTTCCTTGGGCGAGCGGATGTGACCATCGATCGTGTCACCGGTGCGCAGCCCGAACCGGCGGATCTGCGAAGGCGACACGTAGATGTCGTCCGGCCCGGGCAGGTAATTTGCTTCCGGCGAGCGTAGGAAGCCGAAGCCGTCGGAGAGCACCTCGACCACGCCTTCACCGACGATATCGGTCTCGCGCATGGAGAGTTGTTTGAGAATACCGAACATCAGCTCCTGCTTGCGCATGGTGCTGGCATTTTCGACCTCGAGCTCCTCGGCGAACGAGACAAGCTCGGCCGGCGTTTTGGACTTGAGGTCCTGGAGTTTCATTTCCCGCATACGGGGGAGTCCTATGGAGGGGATCGGTGACTGAAAAAAGCTGCCGATCGGTACGGAAGGAGAATCGCAGGTCTTAAGCGGGGGGCTTGGCCCCGATACAAGAACCGGCTCCCGCACTTGGGCCGGTAACTCAATGCATCTGCCTGCGTTCGGGGAGATGAACCCAAGATAGGTAAAGACGGTTCCTTGCGCAAGTGCCGCGCGTGGCCGCCGGCGCTTTGTTGTGGGCTAATCAGAATGGCTTAACGATTGCGAGGATGACGATCCCGATCATGAGCACGGCTGGCACTTCATTGATAAATCGATAGAATTTCTGAGGGTGACGGTTCTGGTCACGGGCGAAGTCACGCACGCAGCGCACAAAAAATCCGTGCAAGGCGGAGAGCCCGAGAACCAAGATGACCTTCGCCTGCAGCCATCCCGAGGCGTAGGAGCCGCCGGTCAACGCAAGCCATAAGCCGAGCACCCAACTCACCACCATAGCGGGCGTGGTGATCACGTTGAGGAGGCGCCGCTCCATGATTTTGAAAGTTTCAGACTGCTTGGAGCGGGGCTCGGCCTCGCAATGATAGACGAATAGCCGTGGCAGATAGAGCATTCCCGCCATCCAGGCGATGATTGCGATCACATGGAATGCCTTGAGCCACACGTACATGCCTTACCCGCTCCTCATCTACCTTCTACCGCGCGCACGCGGGCAAGCATCTGCTCCACATGCGCAATCGGCGTCTGCGGCAAGACACCGTGTCCGAGATTGAAGATAAACGGCCGCCCGGAGAACGCTTTCAGTATCGCCTCTACGGAGCGGTCCAGTGCAGCGCCACCAGCAAGCAGCACCAGCGGGTCGAGATTTCCCTGCACCGGCACGTCCATCGCAACGTGCTCCCGCAAGAAAACGGGATCGACTGTCCAATCGAGGCTAATGGCGTCAACCGGCACGCCTTCTACATAGCGCAACAGTGTGGTGCCGGCACCGCGAGGAAATCCGATTATTTTTGCGTTCGCGACCTGGTGGCGAACCTTGGCGATAATTCTCTGGATAGGTTCGATGCACCACCGATGGAATTCTTCTGCCGGCAGTACACCGGCCCAGGTATCAAAGATCTGCACCGCATCGACGCCTGCCTCCAGCTGCCGAACAAGGTAGCTGGCAGATGCCTCGATGAGTTTTTCGATCAGGTCACTAAATCCCTGCGGATCCTGATAGGCAAAACGCCGGGCCGGTTCCTGCTCGGATGTACCACTACCTGCGACCATGTAGGTTGCAACCGTCCACGGCGCGCCGCAAAACCCAAGCAGTGAAACGGCTGGCGGAAGATCTTCCTTCACTCGCTCAATCGTCTCGTAAATTGCTGTAAGTACACCGTGGTCAAGTTCGGTCTTCAGCTGTGTCACGCCTCGGCGATCTGTAATTGCATCGAGCTGCGGTCCCTCGTTGAGGGTAAACTGTACAGATTGTCCCAGTGCATATGGGACGACCAGGATGTCGGAAAACAGAATTGCCGCATCGAAACCAAATCGACGGATCGGTTGAAGCGTCGCTTCAGCCGCAAGTTCGGGCGTAAAACAGAGCTTAAAAAAATCTCCGGCTTTCTCACGCAGCTTTCGATATTCCGGCAGATAGCGGCCGGCCTGTCGCATCAACCAGATCGGCGGCGGACTGCGACACTGGCGATTAAGAACATCGAGAAGAGGTTTTGTCACAAGCAATATCCCGATGTGACCCTTCCCTTAAACGTAGATCTTAAGAATCTTTGTTTTTATTGTTGGAGTGTTGATTTGACTCGTACATCTCTGTCCACATGCTGTCCACGTTGAGCAAAGTTATTCCGGTCCTGTGGAGCAAATTGTGATCCATGGAAGCTAGTTCGAGAGTGCAAGGTTTATCGCTTCTTCCATCCTGTCTCGTGATTGGTAATCCAGATCTGATTCACATCTACCCGGTGAATCGGTCCATGACTGCCAGCACTCTCCCCATATCTATAGTGGGGAATGCCTGAGGGCTTCGGCCGGTCCCGGACTTGCACTTGGGTGCTACTCGTGGCCTTCTCCCCGACAATCCACAGCTGGTCCCCAATGCCGCAACGTACCGGTAGCAGCTATTTCCATCTTCATCTCGTGTCGGATGCGACCGGCGAGACGTTGACTACCGTCGCCCGCGCGGCGACGGCGCAATACACGAAAGTCTCGGCCGTGGAACACATCTATCCTTTAGTCCGGACGCAGAAACAACTCGATCGTGTACTGGCTGAAATCGAAGAATCGCCCGGTATCGTTCTCTACACCCTCCTTGACGATGTACTCCTTCAGCGACTTGAAAATCATTGCCGTGAGCTGAGCCTGCCCTGCTTATCGATCCTGGGACCGGTGCTGCAGCTTCTACAATCCTATCTTGGAACTGAAACATCGCATCGTGTCGGGGCGCAACACACCCTGAATGCTGATTATTTCAAGCGTATCGATGCGCTCAATTACACCATGCTGCATGATGACGGCCAGCATCTGGAGGGCTTGGAAGAAGCTGATGTGGTGCTCGTCGGGGTATCGCGTACGTCCAAGACGCCCACCTCGATTTATCTGGCAAACCGCGGCGTAAAGACCGGTAACGTACCGGTCGTGCCGGGGGTTGAGATCTCGAGGCATGTAGAGCAGCTCTCACGTCCGCTTGTAGTCGGCCTCTA
>VAZQ01000333.1 GCA_005883115.1 Alphaproteobacteria bacterium
GCAGAAACGTCGAGTAGATCGTGGCGAACGGCTTGAAACCTTCGGTCGCAAGCCCTGCGGCGAAGGTGACGCCATGCTGCTCGGCGATGCCCACGTCGAAGCAGCGCTCGGGAAATTCTTTGGCAAAGAGATCAAGGCCGGTCCCCGAAGGCATCGCGGCGGTAATGGCGATGATCTTGTCGTCCTTCTTCGCTTCCTTGATCAGCGCTTCTGCATAGACCTTCGTGTAAGCGGGCGCGGCCGTCTTCGACTTCGCTTGCGCGCCTGTCGCCACGTCGAACTTGACGACGCCATGATATTTATCGGCCGATTTTTCGGCGGGCTCATAGCCCTTGCCCTTCTTGGTGACGACGTGAACGAGGAACGGGCCGTTCTTGGCGTCGCGCACGTTTCTGAGCACCGGCAAGAGATGATCGATATTGTGGCCGTCGATCGGGCCGACATAGAAAAAGCCGAGCTCGTCGAACAAGGTGCCGCCGGTGACGAGACCGCGGGCGTATTCCTCGATGGCTATTGCGCGCTGCTCGAGGAAAGGAGGTAGGAGCTTGGCCACTTTCTTGACGGTATGCCGCACCGATCGGTAGGCGCGCCCGGAGACCAGACGCGCGAGATAGGCAGAAAGCGCGCCGACCGGCGGCGCAATCGACATGTCGTTGTCATTGAGGATGACGATGAGGCGCGAGTTCATGGCGCCCGCGTTGTTCATGGCCTCGTAGGCCATCCCAGCCGACATGGCGCCGTCGCCGATCACGGCAACCACGTTGTTGGACTTGCCCGCGAGGTCGCGGGCGACCGCCATGCCAAGACTTGATGCGATGGAGGTGGAAGAATGCGCCGCGCCGAAAGGGTCGTATTCGCTCTCGGTGCGTTTGGTGAAGCCGGAAAGTCCGCCGCCCTGCCGCAATGTCCGGATGCGATCGCGCCGTCCGGTGAGGATCTTGTGCGGATAGGCCTGATGTCCCACGTCCCAGACCAAACGGTCTTCGGGAGTGTTGAAGACGTAATGCAGCGCGACCGTCAGCTCGATAACGCCAAGTCCGGCGCCGAGATGCCCGCCGGTGACCGCGACGGCGTCTATGGTCTCCTGGCGCAGTTCGTCGGCGAGCTGGCGCAGTTGGCCGCTCTCGAGGCGCCGCAGGTCGGCCGGCGTCTTGATAAGGTCAAGGAGCGGGGTCTTCGAGGGCTGGGACAAAGGAGGGCTCCACCGACGATCGGGCGCTAACCTAACGGGTCGGCCAGGGTTTAACCAGACGGGCCGGCGAAGGCAAATCGAAACGCTGCGAAGTGCTTAACGTATCTACGCTTTTCTGCGATGCTCGGGGGAACCTGGCGCGTCGCTGAGGCGTTGCCTCAATTGCTCACGAGGGAGCGCGTGCGCGATGACACCACGTGCGAAGTGGCGCGGCTGTTGCCGCAAAGAGTCTCCGATCTTCTCTGCGGTCGCCGCGCTAGCGGCTGCTGCCGCGGGGAGTCGCGTCCGTTTCAGGGCCGCTCCGGCACAATACTAGCGTGCGAGTTGAGAAGTGGGCCTTCAGGTCTATCGCAGGAAGCGCAAGTTCGACGTCACGCCTGAGCCGCGGGGGCGTGTGCACCGCGCGCAAGGACATCAATTCGTCATCCAGAAGCATGCGGCGCAGCGGTTGCACTACGACCTACGGCTGGAGCTTGGCGGTGTCATGAAGAGCTGGGCGGTGACGCGCGGCCCAAGCCTGGTTCCGGGCGAGAAACGTCTTGCGGTCCATGTTGAAGATCATCCGATCGAATACAATGCATTCGAGGGAACAATCCCGGCGGGAGAATACGGCGCCGGCACGGTCATGATTTGGGATCGCGGCCAATGGTATCCGGAGGGCGACCCTTACGCCGGATACAAGAAAGGTCATCTGGATTTCAGCCTCGAGGGCAAGAAGCTGCACGGGCGCTGGCATCTCGTGCGCATGCACGGCAGGGCGGGAGAAAAAAAGGAGCCGTGGCTTCTGATCAAATCCAAGGACGAGGACGCGCGCAGCGCGAGCGACCCGGATATTCTCGAGGAGGAGCCGCTCTCGGTCATCAGCCGCCGCTCGATGTCCGAGATCGCCGAGGGCAAGGGGCGCAAGCGAGTTTGGCACTCGAATAAAAGCGTGAAGGAGAACGTCAAGGCTGGCGCAACGAAGGGCCATGCCTTTCTGAGACGTGCGAGCGCGCACAAAACTTCGCAACAGCGCGCGCGCAGCCCGCGCGACCGGGGCGAATCGAAGAGAACGAGCAAGCGCAGCGCCAGCAGGAGCGAGGACAAGGGCCGGCGGCCGAACGGCGCGCGATTGCCAGAGTTCGTGCCGCCGTCGCTTGCCACTTTGCAGGAGGTTGCGCCGAGTGGCAGAGGGTGGGTGCACGAGATCAAGTTCGATGGCTATCGCATCCAGGCTCGGCTCGATCACGGCAAGGTCCGCCTGCTCACCCGCAAAGGTCTCGATTGGAGCGAAAAATTCCCCAACATCGGCGCCGCGGTCGCCAAGCTCGCTGCGCGCAACGCGCTGATCGACGGCGAAGTGATAGTCGAGGCCGAGACGGGCATTTCGAGCTTTTCCGAGCTGCAGGCGGCGCTCAAGGCAGGCGAGCGGGAACGCTTCGTCTATTACGTCTTTGACCTTCTGCATCTCGACGGCCGCGATCTGACGAACTTGCCGTTGATCGAACGCAAATCCGCACTCGCGCAGCTGCTTGGTCGCGGGAAAGGCGGATCCGTCACATACAGCGAGCACTTCGAGGACGAAGGTCCTGCGGTGCTGCGACACGCCTGCCAAATGGGGCTCGAAGGCATCGTCTCGAAGCGCGCCGACGCCCCCTATCGCAGCGGGCGCTCAGATAGCTTCATCAAGACGAAATGCTCCAACGCCCAGGAACTGGTGGTTGGCGGCTATTCGCCCTCGACGGTCCTGCCCCGGGCGATCGGCGCATTGGCGGTGGGCTATTACGATGATGGCCGGCTCGTCTATGCGGGCCGGGTCGGCACCGGCTACACGCGTGCGCTGGCCCGCGATTTATGGCGGCGGCTGCATCCGCTGGAGAGGACATCGCCGCCCTTCGACCAAATCCCTCGCGCTGAAGCCAGCCGCCGTGATATCCGCTGGGTCGAACCCAAGACGGTGATAGAGGCAAATCTGCGCGGCTGGACCGCGGACGGGTTCGTGCGCCAGGCGGCGTTCAAGGGTGTGCGCGAAGACAAGTCGCCGCAGGAGGTGGTGCGGGAGAAGCCGGTAACAAACGCGGGCGGGAGCGCAAGAGCCGCACCGAAGATCGCGGCAGAGACGGCGAAGGCGATGACGAGGACGTCGAAGACGAAGGCGCGCGCGAGCACGCCCAAGGCCGCGAGCCGCGAGCCGAACGTGGGAGAGGTGCGTTTCACCCATCCCGATCGCGTCTATTGGCCGGATGCAGCCATCACCAAACAGGATCT
>VAZQ01000040.1:0-1553 GCA_005883115.1 Alphaproteobacteria bacterium
CGCCGGTGTTGATCACGACAGTGCCGACGAGCAGGTCGTGCAGCAGCCGGCGTCGGGCATTGAAAAACGCGACCAGAAGGATCAGCGGGGTCAAGAACGAAATCGTGACCCAGTAGACAACAGCATGAACGGCGCCCAGGACGAAATAGGCGGGAGCTCCGTACCAAGTCCGCATTTCGATATCCATGACCCGCATACCGATCGTGGCGGAGGCCGGGCTGCCGAAGGTCAGCCCGTAGTAGCAGATCGCCCAGATCACGGCCGTGGGTGACAACAACCAGTATAGGATCCAGCCGAGGCCAAGCGTGACGAGACCCACGATGAAGATGAAGGCTGCCGCAAACAGCACTGGAACGGCGATGATGATGACGTCGATCACGAATGCGATACAGCGGCGCGCCAATACGCCTTCGAACAGTTCCGGGTTGGCGATCGGGTCGTAGGCATGGGGCTTGACCTCGATGGAGAGGCCGATCTTTCTCGGTCCGCCGTCGCTCATGTGCAAATGTCCTCACTGGGCATTCTGCTATCCTGCAAATCCGGCCGCATCCAGCATAGACGCTCTTTATGCCGGAGGCACGGTCATTTGTTGCATGGAGTTCGAGTGTGTCCTCGCTTGCGCGAGGAGGGCGAGCGCGCGCTGGCCGTGCACCGGCCCGCCCGAGGAGTTGAAGGCATGAGTATCACGATTGCCGACGTGGAGGCGGCCCGCCGCACCATCGCCGGGCAAGTGTTGCGCACGCCCATGTTGCCGGCGCCCAAGCTCTCAGTGCTGACCGGCGCCGAGGTCTACGTCAAATACGAAAATCTGCAGGTCACCAACTCGTTCAAGGATCGCGGCGCGCTGAACAAGCTCGCATCATTGAGCGAAAGCGCCCGCGCCCGCGGCGTCATTGCGATGTCGGCCGGCAACCATGCACAAGCGGTCGCCTATCACGCCGCGCGGTTGGCGATCCCTGCCACCATCATCATGCCGGTGACGACGCCGTTCGTGAAGGTCGAGGCGACGCAGGCGCACGGCGCCGAGGTCATGCTCCAAGGCGAGACAGTGGCGGAGGCCCAGATTCGGGCCGAAATACTAGCCCGCGAGCGCGGCCTGACCTTCGTGCACCCCTATGACGATCCGCTCGTGATCGCCGGACAAGGCACAATCGCACTCGAGATGCTGGAAGATGCGCCCGACCTCGATGTGCTGGTGATTCCCATCGGCGGTGGCGGACTCATTGCGGGGAATGCGATCGCCGCTCGAACCCGGATGCCGACGATCGAGATCGTCGGAGCGGAGGCTGCGCTCTATCCTTCGTTCTGGAACGCGCTCTACGGCGAAAACCGTCCGTTCGGCGGCGCGACGCTCGCCGAAGGCATCGCTGTGAAGAACGTCGGCGTGCTGGCACTGCCGATCGTGCGCGAACTCGTGTCGAAAGTCGTACTTGTAGATGAGGCCCATCTGGAGCGGGCGGTGAATGCGTATCTGACCCTGCAAAAGACGATGGCGGAAGGCGCGGGCGCCGCTGGCCTTGCCGCCGTACTGGCCGAGCCGGAGATGTTCCGCG
>VAZQ01000040.1:1567-17834 GCA_005883115.1 Alphaproteobacteria bacterium
CATCGACGCGCGGATCTTAGCGTCGGTGATGGTACGGGAGCTGGAGCGCGAGGATCGCATCGTGTCGTTCCGGCTGACCATTCCCGACCAGCCTGGCGTGCTCGGGCAGATCGCCACGCGGCTCGGCCGGCTCGGCGCCAACATTTTGGCAGTCGAGCACCGCCGACTCTTCCTCGATGTGCCGGCGAAAGGCGCCAAACTCGACGTCACAGTGGAAACGCGCGATCGCGCGCACGGAGAGCAGATCTTCAAGGCGCTCGAGGGCGACGGTTTCCAGCCGGTATGGATCGACACCGCGACGATGATGGAATGACCGCAGGCAGGGTTTCAGGCGGCGCTTTCTCCATGCATGATTGACCCGCTCGGATGAATCGCCGGCCCCAAGGGTACTAAATCTTGCGTGAGAAGGAACTTCGCATAGCGCTTGTTTGCTTCGGCGGCATTTCACTCGCCATCTACATGCATGGCGTGACCAAGGAAATCCTCAAGCTCGTGCGCGCCTCGAGCGCGCTGCATGCAATCGCGGATCGCTCGCGGCGCGCGAAAGCGGCGTTCTTCAATGGCGATGATCGTAGCGATCCGGAGTACGACACGGAAGGCGTCTATTTCGAGCTGCTGCGCGAGATCGGCCGCGATGTAGAGATGCGCGTGGTCGTCGATATCATAGCCGGCGCCTCGGCAGGCGGCATCAATGGTACAATGTTGGCGCGCGCGCTCAGCCACGACCTGCCCATGAACGCGCTGCGCGATCTCTGGCTCGACAACGCCGATGTCACGATCCTGCTTGCGCCCGACGCGCGGGCCGGCACCTGGAGCAAGTGGTTCCTCAAGCCGTTCCTGTGGGCGATGACTAGGACCGGCAGCTTCCGCGCGATCAGCGATCTGGAGGTGCGGCAGAAGCTTTCGTTATTCGTGCGCTCCCGCTGGTTCAGGCCGCCGCTCGACGGGCGGGTGATGGCCCGCCTCATGTATGAGGCCGTCGTCTTGATGGGTGCCGCGAAAAGCTCGCGCGCCTCGTTGCTTCCGTCCGGCCAATCACTCGACCTGTTTGTCACCCTGACGGACTACTACGGCTACCAGCAGCTCGTGCAAATCCACGATCCGCCGCTCATCTACGAGCGCGACCACCACCATGTTCTGCACTTTACCTATCGGCGCCATTCGAACGGAGAGGTCGAGAGCGACTTCGACCTCGATAACGCGCCGGGGCTCGCGTTTGCCGCGCGCGCGACGTCATCCTTCCCGGGCGCATTTCCGCCGGCACGCATCGTCGAAATGAACGAGGTCGTCCTACAGAGGAACGGGAGCTGGCCGCGACGCGCGGAATTCATCGCCAAATCATTTCCCAACCACCTGCGCGCCGGCATTGACCCGACAACTGTATCCTTCCTCGACGGCTCGGTGCTCAACAACCGTCCATTTCAGGAAGCGATCTCGGCGATCCATGGCCGGCCAGCTTTTCGCGAGATTGATCGCCGTCTGGTGTACATCGATCCGCATCCGGTGCCGGCAGTATTGCCGCGCCAGCACGTCGTGCCCGGCTTCTTCGCGATGCTACGCGGTGCGCTGTCGGATATCCCGAGCTCGCAGCCGGTGATCGACGAGCTTACGCGTGTGATCGAGTTCAACGAGCAGGTGCGTCGGCTCCGGGCGATCGTCGACAGCGCCCGTCCGCACATCAGCCAATTGGTAGGGAAAGTCGTGACCACGACGTTCGATCGGCCGATCTCGAGCGGGGAGCTCCGCGCCTGGCGCGAGCAGGTTAACTCGCACGTCGCGCGCGATGCCGGCTTTGCTTATCAAGCCTATGTACGGCTGAAGCTTGCCTCCGTGCGCGCGTTCGGCGCTGAGCTGATCGTGAAGCTGCGGGGCGTGCCGGCGCAATCGCCGTTGTCGCGCGTGGTGTCCGAAATCATCGATGCGTGGGCATTGCACAAAGGCATCGTCTATGAACGGGCCGAGAGCGAAGTGCTCGAATTCGAGAGTCAAACCGCGGAGCATCTTCCCGCCTGGGTGAAATACCTCCTGGCTTTCGATGTCAAATACCGAGTGCGGCGCATGCACTTTCTAATCACGGGCCAAAATAGGCTTTATCAGCTCATTGATGAGGACCGTTTCGCCGGACTTGATCCGCTTGTGATCGATCAGCTCAAGCGTGAGTTCTATGGCCGGCTCGACGCGTTGCGTCGGCGGGAAGATGCAGGCTTTTACAGCCGTGAGGTGCGCGAGCTTGCGGCCGATATTTTTCCCGCCGCGCCTTCGGGTGCGGAGGTCAGGCATCTTGAGGCCTACGCGGCAAGCTTCGTGGAGCAACATATCGCCAAGCTCGATCGGCTGATCGAGCAACTCGCCGTCGAGATCGACCTCAATGCGAGCACCCGTGAAATCGACGATCTCTTGGCTTCGCTCGATCCGGCCAAGTGGCATCCGGAGGCACGCCGGGAGGTATTTGTCAATTATCTTGGCTTTCCGTTCTGGGACGTGTTGACCTTCCCGATGACTCGTGCTCGCGAGATGGGTGAGCTCAACGAGATTTTGATCGATCGGATCAGCCCGCAGGACGCCCGCACGCTTTCCGGATTTGATGGAGTCGAGAGCTTGAAGGGCATCGCTTTCGGCCATTTCGCCGCATTCTTGTCGCGCGCCTATCGGGAAAACGATTATCTCCTCGGGCGCCTGCATGCGCTTGACCGGCTCATCGACATCGTTTGCGACGCGGCAGGTGTTGATCCTAAGGCGGATGGAATTGACGTGTTGGCGCTCAAGAAGCGCGGCTTTGCGGCAATCATCGCCGCCGAGGAGCCGCATCTCACCCACAGCCGCGATTTGATCGCGGCTTTGCGCCGGTCAATGGGCGAGATCGGCGCTAGCTAGCCGCAGCAGCCGGTCACCATCGGCCGCCTCGGTGCACGAGCCGCAGAATGACGAGGAGAATGACAGCGCCGATGACAGCCGAGATTATGGACGAGACGATGCCAGCGCCGAGGTGAATACCCAGCTGCGGCAACAGCCAATTACCGATCAGGGCGCCGATGATTCCGATGCAGATATCGGCAACGAACCCGTAACCCGTGCCACTGACGATTTTTCCGGCAAGCCATCCCGCGATCAAACCAACCAACAAAATGACGAGAATAGATTCATTCGACATGTTTTCCTCCCATTCGGCGACACATGCGTCGCAGACCCCGGACGATCCACCATACTGAATGCGTGGCCGGCCGACCAGCACAACCGCCGCAAAACAAGCAGTAAATTAACGAGACCGCGCTAAGCTGCACAAACAGCAAGAAAACAGACAACCGAGGAGTGCTACGCCGGACGGCAACAAAGGCGTAGTCGTCCTAATGTAGCTGCGGACGGCTTAGGCCGCATTTCTGAGCGCTTCGGCCACGCGCGGGGCGAAATAGGTAAGCACGCCGCACGCGCCGGCGCGCTTGAAGGCGATCAGGCTCTCGATCATCGCCTTCTCGCCGTCGAGCCAACCGTTCTGCGTCGCTGCCATGATCATCGAATATTCGCCCGATACCTGATAGGCGAAGGTCGGCACGGCGAAGGCGTCTTTCACGCGGCGCAGAATGTCGAGGTAGGGCATACCGGGCTTGACCATGACCATATCGGCCCCCTCGGCAATATCAAGTTCGACCTCGCGCAGCGCCTCGTCGCTGTTGGCCGGGTCCATCTGATACGTGCGCTTGTCGCCAATCAAGGTCGCGGCCGAGCCTACTGCGTCGCGGAATGGACCGTAGAAGGCCGAGGCATATTTGGCCGCGTAGGCCATGATCGAAACGTCGGCAAAGCCGGCGCGGTCGAGACCCGCGCGGATCGCCCCGACGCGCCCGTCCATCATGTCCGACGGGGCGATGATGTCGCAGCCGGCCTGCGCCTCGACCAGCGCCTGCTGCACCAGGACTTCCACCGTTTCGTCGTTGAGTATGACGCCGTCGCGTAGGAGGCCGTCGTGGCCGTGGCTGGTGTAGGGATCGAGGGCAACGTCGCTAAGGACTCCGACGCCCGGCACCGCACGTTTAATGGCGCTTATGGCGCGACACACCAAGTTGTCTGGATTGACCGCCTCGCTGCCGGCCTCGTCCCGCTGCTTCGGGTCGGTATACGGAAATAGCGCGAGGCAGGGGATCGCAAGGGCGGCGGCGCGCTCCGCCTCGCGCACCGCTTCATCGACCGACAGCCGCTCGACCCCCGGCATGGAGTCAACCGGCACCCGCGTCTTTACTCCATCGACAAGAAACAATCGTCCGTCGTCAGCACGTTCTCGCGCACCAGCCGCCGCGCCCATTCGGCCTTGCGGTTGCGGCGCGGACGCTTGGCGAGATCGAGACCCGGCCTGCGTTTGATTTCTGGCTCGACAGGAGTGAGACGAGCCTCGATGGCTCGGCCGTATTTGATGGCCATTGCACTCCTCCCGGATGAAAAGCGCCCATTTCTAGCCGCTCCGCCATCCCCTTGCCAGCGGTGCCGCACTGGCGCGGGCTGCCATAACGGTTGCTCTCCTCCGCTCGCGCCTTCATGTTCCGGGTAGCAAGCCAGGCCTTGCCGTCAAATAAGATGCCGTGCGACCGAGGGTCGCTCCGGTCTGGCCCAAATAGGCCCGCTGGAGGCAACATCGCGCCGGCACGGGCGAAAATAGAAGCGCAACAGGAGGATCACATGCGCGTTGTGGCCATAGTCTGCGCCGCCGCATTTTTGGCGTTCTGCCCCACCTTGCACGCGCACGCGCAGGATCCACTGAGTTTCTACAAGGGCAAGACGGTTGATCTTTACGTCGGCTACAGCGCTGGCGGTGGGTATGACGTCTATGCTCGGGCGCTGGCGCGGCACATCGGGCGCTTCATCCCCGGCAATCCGACGATCGTGCCGAAGAACATGCCGGGCGCCGGGAGTCTCGTGCTCGCCAACTGGCTCTACAATGTCGCGCCCAAGGACGGCAGCGCGTTCGGCATGATCGGACGAGGTACTGCTTTCGATCCGCTGCTCGGCTCTACGAAGGCACAATTCAATGCGGCCAAGTTCAATTGGATTGGCAGCATGAACGACGAAGTGAGCGTCTGTGTCGCATGGCACACGAGTGGTATCGCAAAGCTTGAGGATGTCACGCAGAAAGAGCTGACAGTCGGCGGCACAGGCCCGGCCGCCGATACCGATCAATTTCCCAAAGTCCTCAACGCCACGATTCATACCAAGTTCAAGATCATTCCTGGTTATCCGGGCGGCAATGACATCGATCTGGCAATGGAGCGGGGTGAAGTGATGGGCCGCTGCGGCTGGTCATGGTCAAGTGTGGTTGCAACGCACAAACCTTGGGTAGATGACAAAAAGATCAACATTCTTGTGCAACTGTCACTGGCCAAGCACGCCGATCTCTCACACGTTCCGCTGGTGATGGATTTTGCCAAGAGTGACGAAGAGCGGCGAATCTTCAGGCTGGTCTTTGCGCGCCAGCCGATGGGGCGGCCGTTTCTGGCTCCTCCAGGCGTTCCCGTGGATCGTACGGCCACCTTGCGCAAAGCGTTCATGGATACGATGAAGGATCCAGGCTTTCTCGCTGAAGCCGATAAGATGCAGTTGGAGATCAATCCCGTTTCGGGCGATGCGGTGCAGACAATCGTGCAAGACGTCTACCAAACGCCGAAGTCGATTGCTGCAGCGGTGGCCGATATGGTCAACCATTAGTCGACTACCCTTCGTCAATTGACGGCCGATCGCCCTACCATTATCGGTCGCCACCATGGACTTCGAACTCAGCGAGGAACAGCGCGCGATGCAACATACCGCTCGCGCTTTCGCGCGAGCGGCGATGATGCCGTTTGCGCGCCAATGGGACGAGGATGAGATCTTTCCTGTCGACACGCTGAGAGAAGCCGCCAAGCTCGGCTTCGGCGGCATCTACGTGGCCGCCGACGTTGGCGGGTCCGCGCTCTCGCGACTCGATGCCGTGCTGATCTTCGAAGAACTGGCGCAGGGCTGTCCCTCGACCTCCGCCTATGTGTCGATCCACAATATGGTGGCGTGGATGGTCGATGCGTATGGCTCGAGTGAATTGCGACGACGCTTTCTGCCCGAGCTCTGCAGCATGGCGAAATTCTCCAGCTACTGCCTTACCGAGCCGGGCTCCGGCTCGGATGCGGCAAGCCTGACGACCCGCGCACAACGCCGCGACGATCACTACGTGCTCGACGGCACAAAGGCGTTCATTTCGGGCGGCGGCCGCTCCGACGTCTACCTCGTTATGGCGCGCACGGGGGGAGGGGGGCCGCTCGGCATCTCGTGCTTCCTGGTCGAGAACGGCACGCCAGGGCTCAGCTTCGGAGCGCAGGAGAAGAAGCTCGGCTGGCACTCGCAGCCGACAACGATGGTGATATTCGACTCCTGCCGCGTGCCCGTCGAAAACCGTATCGGCGCTGAGGGAGAAGGGTTCAAGATCGCCATGAGGGCGCTTGACGGCGGCCGGCTCAACATTGCGGCCTGCTCGCTCGGCGGCGCCCAGTTCTGTCTGGAGCGCACGATCGCGCACATGAAGGAGCGCAAACAGTTCGGCAGCCGGCTCGCGGATTTCCAAGCGCTCGGCTTCCGCGTCGCGGATTACGCGACTGAGCTCGAGGCATCGCGGCTGATGCTCTACCGGGCCGCGGACGCGCTCGATCGACGTGAGGGCAGCGCCACGCGGCTTGCTGCCATGGCCAAGCGGCTTGCGACCGATACCGGCTTTGCGGTGGTGAATGGCTGCCTCCAGCTCCATGGCGGTTATGGCTATCTGCGCGATCACCCAATCGAGCGCGTCTTGCGCGATGTACGCGTGCACCAGATCCTCGAAGGGACCAACGAGGTGATGCGGCTGATCGTCAGCAGGGACTTGTTGGGGAATTGAGAACCGTCATCTGCAGGTGAACAAGTCGCGTCAACGCACGGAATGCATAATGGAAGTCCCGCCGAGGATCGCGTCGTCCCGTTCCGCCGCAGGCGTTTGGCGCTCCCTCTCTTAGCGTTTGCATGCCGCTCGAAAGCTTCATGGCGAAAGAATTGGCGCTCGCCACCGCGGCGGCCTTCACCGGTGCGGCGATCTACGTCAATGTCGCGGAGCAGACGGCGCGGCTCGGTATCGACGACAAGGCGCTGCTTGCTGAATGGAAACTGAGCTACGCGCGCGGCTTCGCCATGCAAGCAAGCCTTGCGCTCGCTGCCGCGCTGTTCGGACTGTTGGCTTTTTGGCTCACGCGCGACTGGCGTGCGCTCGTGGGGGCGGGCTTGATGTTCAGCAATTGGCCTTACACGTTGCTGGTGATCCTGCCGCTCAATAAGCGCATCGCGGCAACGCCGCCGGATGCAGCCGGCGGGGCGACCCGCGCCCTCATCCAAACCTGGGGCAGGCTCCACGCTGGCCGTAGTGCCCTCGGACTGGCGGCGACTCTCGTCTTTGTGTGGGCAAGCGCGTGAGCTCGGACGATCTCCTGTTCGAGCGGCGCGGTGCCGCGGGTCTTATCACGCTCAATCGGCCGCATGCGCTCAACGCGGTGTCGCTGGCCATGGTGCGCGAACTCACCCGACAGCTCGCCGAATGGGAGACGGATCCTGCGGTCACCCGGGTGATCGTTGCCTCGCGTGATCCTCGCGCCTTCTCTGCCGGTGGGGATGTGCGCGCGCTCTATGATCTCGGTCGTGCCGGACGTTTCGACGAGGCGCTCGGCTATTTTCGCGAGGAGTACGCGCTCAACACCCACATCAAGAGCTATCGCAAGCCGTATGTGGCGCTCATCGACGGCATCGTCATGGGTGGCGGCGTCGGCATCTCGGTGCACGGCTCACATCGCGTGGCCGGCGACAAGTTCGCGTTTGCAATGCCCGAGGTGGGCATCGGATTTTTTCCCGACGTCGGCGCGACGTGGTTCCTGCCGCGCCTGCCAGGAAGGCTCGGTACCTATTGCGCGCTCACCGGCGAGCGGCTCGATGGTGCAGACGCAGTCGTCGCAGGCATTGCTACCCATCGGGTGCCGTCGGCGCGGTTTCCAAACCTGATCGAATCATTATGTGATGCCGATCCCGTCGAAGAGTCCCTTGCCGCGTGCGCGCAGTCCCCGGCGCGCGGAGCTGTCGCCGCGCGGCGAAACGCTATCACGGCATTGTTCGAGGCCGATCAGGTCGAGGAGATCCTGGGCGCGCTGGACGCCGAGGGTGCCATGCAGGGTCCAAACGCGGCGTTTGCGGCCGAGACCGCGGCCTTGATGCGCACAAAATCACCGACAAGCCTCAAGCTGGCGCTGGCACAGATGCGGCGCGGCGCGACCCTCGATTTCGCCGAATGCATGCGCACCGAATTCCGCATAGTCTCGCGCGTGGTGCGGGGCCATGACTTCTATGAGGGGGTGAGGGCGGTGATCATCGACAAGGACCAGGCGCCGCAATGGCAACCGGCTAGCCTCGCGGCGGTCGATCCGGCCGAGGTGGAGAGGCACTTCGCTCCGGTCGCCCACGAGCTTGAGCTGCCATGATGAACACCGAAGATCCGCAAATTCTTGAACCGGTTCAGGCCGGCGACGGCGAAGCCGCCGGTAAGCCATGGTCGCATCGGCTGATGCTGTTCCTGCGGGTGATGGCAGGCGTCTCGCTCTGCAAGGGTCTGCACCACTGGGCGGTTATTTGCGGCATCGGAGCCCCGCTTCCATCCGGGTTCGATTCCTATTCCACGCCGTATCAGGTGGCGACGGTGTTCTTCGGGGTTATCGATCTCGTGGCGGGGGTCGGCTTGTGGCTCGCCGCGCCCTGGGGCGCGGTAGTCTGGCTCACGTCCGTGATCTCCATGGCCGCAGTGGAGCTCTTGTTTCCGCAAATCTATGGCGGGAACATATGGATCGTTATGGCGGAGGTGGTGTTGCTCGGGACTTATTTATGGCTCGCCCTGATGGCCGCGCGCGAGCAGCCGGGCTGACAACCGCGCTGGAGGACATCATGGCAAAGGTCGGCTTCATCGGGCTCGGCAATATGGGGATGCCGATGGCCGAAAACCTGCTCAAGGGCGCTTACGAGGTGACCGGATTCGACCTCAACGCAGCTGCGACCGAGCGGCTCGTGGACAACGGGGGGAGCCGAGCGAACTCGCTCGCCGATGCATGTAACGCCGCCGAGATTGTCATCACCATGTTGCCCTCGGGCGAACAGGTGCGCGAGGTTTATCTCGGGGCTGGCGGTGTGCTGGCAAGCATAAGGCCGGGAACGTTACTAATCGATTCCTCGACTATCGACGTGCAAACCGCGCGCGAGGTGGTGCAAGCCGCCCAAAATAAAGGCTTCGCAATGGTCGACGCCCCAGTTTCGGGCGGCGTGGCCGGGGCGGAAGCGGCAACCTTGACCTTCATGGTAGGCGGCAGCGATGAGGCCTTCGAACGCGCGCGGCCAGTGCTGGAGAAAATGGGCAAGACCATCGTCCATGCCGGCGCGCCCGGCAATGGTCAGGCGGCCAAGATTTGCAACAACATGATCCTCGGTGTCTCGATGATCGTAGTGTCGGAGGCCTTCCTGCTGGCGGAAAAGCTCGGGCTGGATGCGCAAAAGCTGTTTGACATTTCCTCTAAATCATCTGGGCAGTGCTGGTCCATGACGAGCTATTGCCCCGTGCCAGGCCTGGTGCCGTCCTCGCCGGCGAACCGCGATTACAGGGCTGGCTTCACCGCGGCCATGATGCTTAAGGATTTGAAACTCGCACAGACCGCTGCGCGTGCCACCCATGCGACGACGCCGCTTGGAGCTGGCGCCGCGGCGGTCTATGAGCGCTTCGTCGAAAGCAGCGATGGAAGCGTCGATTTTTCCGGCATCATTCGTTATTTGCGCGGCGCGTGAAGACCGCGTTGCGCGCTTCCTGACTTCGTCCCAGCGAAGTCCTGACTTATTGGATGCAAACCGGAGCTGCCTTCACTCGACACAGAAGGAATGATGGTGAAGCAAACGTAACGGACAAGCGCTGCACAAGAAGGCCTCATAAACCGTTTCTGCTCACGCGTTCTTTACGTTCAATATCGAGACGCACGAAATCGAAGCACAAAGGCAATTTGCATGTCGAGCACGCCATGCGCGGCGGCTCAGCATGAGTGGAAGCTTGCGGCAGCAGTGAGACACGCGTTCATCAATGGACCATTCACCGTTGCAGATAAACCTTATCTTTAGCGTGTTGTTTAAAGCGAATTTTAGATGCCGATCGTAGGCTGCACGTCGAGCGGGGAAACAATGCCCGCTAGCAACAAACGATAAGTCACGGGGAAGGTGTCATGTTGAGAAGCGTTGCAAGAGCAATCGAGCCCGCCGTTCACGAGGAAAATGCCGAGCACGTACGTCCGCACTATCTTGAAACGTTGACCTTGGTCGAACGGCTGCATCGTCGCCTGCTCGACGTGATCAAGGACGAGTTCGACCGCAGGAGCCGCGCCGAGATCAACGCGGTGCAGGCGCTGCTTCTATACAACATCGGAGAGAAGGATCTCACTGCCGGTGAGCTGCGTACGCGCGGATATTATCTCGGCTCGAACGTTTCCTATAACCTCAAAAAGCTGGTCGAGATGGGATATCTTGATCATCAGCGCTCGCAGATCGATCGCCGCTCAGTGCGCATCAAGCTCACCGGCAAAGGGCGCGAGGTACGCGATATTGTCGATACGCTCTACCACAAGCACGTGGCCACCGTGGCCCAGGTTGGCGGCATCGACGGTGACGAGTTCGCGACACTCAACAAGTCGCTGCAGCGCCTCGAGCGTTTCTGGACCGACCAGATCCTCTACCGGCTCTGATCAACGTTTACCGGTCGGACCTGCCCCGGCGCCCTGCCGGGGCACATTTTTTTGGTCTCGGGTTCACGAAAACGACCCGTGCGACAGCTAGATGTGGGCAACCAGGCGGTGGCGGCACCCATAACTTGGCGCTCCGGAGCGGGTGTGCTATCGCCCCGGCGACCTCCGGGCGCGCAGGTCGCCCAATAGCAGCGTGACGTCCATGACAGATCCGTCTCGAGCCCACGCCGATACTGCGAACCTGTTCACGGCTGCGCTGGCGGAGACCGACCCTGAGGTGGCCGAGGTCCTAAAGCGCGAGCTCGGTCGGCAGCGCGACGAGATCGAGCTCATTGCCTCTGAAAATATCGTTAGCAAAGCGGTTCTCGAAGCGCAGGGGTCGGTTCTCACGAACAAATACGCCGAAGGTCTGCCGGGACGGCGCTACTACGGCGGCTGCCAATATGTAGATGTAGCGGAAACCTTGGCAATTGAAAGGGTTACCAAACTTTTCGGATGTAAATTTGCAAACGTCCAACCGCACTCGGGTGCTTCTGCCAATGCCGCCGCCTTCATGGCCCTCATGACTCCGGGCGACGTCTTCATGGGGCTCAATCTCGCCGCCGGTGGCCACCTGACGCATGGCTCTCCGGTCAACATGTCAGGACGCTGGTTCAAGCCAATACCCTATGGCGTGGGCCGGGACGATCACCGGATCGATTTCGATGAGGTGGCGAAGCTTGCGCGTCAATTTCGGCCGAAGGTCATCATCGCTGGCGGGTCCGCCTATCCGCGCATCCTCGATTTCCGCCGCTTCCGCGAGATCGCCGACGAGATCGGTGCCAAACTTCTGGTCGACATGGCGCATTTCGCCGGTCTCGTCGCCGGCGGGGTGCATCCTAATCCGTTCCCGCACGCCCATGTCGTCACTTCGACCGCGCACAAGACGCTGCGCGGGCCGCGTTCGGGCTTCATCCTCACCAATGACGAGGAGTTGGCGAAAAAACTCAACGCGGCAGTCTTTCCCGGTCTGCAGGGAGGGCCGCTGATGCATGTGGTGGCCGCCAAGGCGGTGGCCTTCGGTGAGGCGTTGCGTCCGAATTTCAAGCTTTACGCACGCAGCGTCATCGCAAATGCCAAGGCGCTCGCGGAAACGCTCAGGTCCAAGGGTCTCGATATCGTTTCCGGTGGTACCGACACTCATCTCATTCTGGTGGACCTGCGGCCCAAGCGCTTGACCGGCAAGGTGGCGGAACTGGCGCTCGGCCGCGCTCACATCGCCTGCAACAAGAATGGCGTCCCCTTCGATCCGCAGAAGCCGGCAGTGACCTCAGGAGTGCGCCTCGGCACTCCTGCGGGGACCAGCCGCGGGTTCGGCATCGCCGAGTTCCAAGAAGTGGGCGAACTGATCGTAGAGGTGCTCGAGCCTCTCTCGCAGAAGGGTATAGAGGAGGATGCCTTCACCGAGGCGGCGGTCCGCGAGAAGGTGAAGAAACTCGTCAGCCGATTTCCGATTTACACCGGATAATGCTGCTCCGGTGTCATCGCCTGCGAATCTGGACGCACCAGTACACACCTAACCTTGCGGCGCATGGGTGTGGCCCGTTCCGACTCGTGTGGTGATTATTGGATGCCCGCTTTCGCGGGCATGACGAGCTGACCGAGCAGAGGAATGCGGTAAGGGAAACCTCCATGCGCTGTCCGAACTGCGGCAGCCTCGATACGCAGGTCAGGGATTCGCGCCCGACCGAAGATTCGTCCGCCATCCGCCGCCGGAGGGTGTGCCTTGCCTGCAACTTCCGCTTCACTACGTTCGAGCGGGTACAGTTGCGCGAGCTGATCGTCATCAAGCGCAACGGCCGTCGGGTCCCCTTTGATCGGGATAAGCTGCTGCGCTCAGTGCAGATCGCGCTGCGCAAGCGTCCGGTCGAGCCCGAGCGCATCGATCAGGCCGTCTCGAAAATCGTACGCGAACTCGAAAGCCAGGGTGAGAGCGAGGTCTCCTCCGAGACCGTGGGCGAGATGGTCATGGAAGCGCTGCGTGCGCTCGACGACGTTGCCTATGTCCGCTTTGCCTCCGTCTATCGCAATTTCCGCGAGGCCAAGGATTTCGAAAGTGTGCTCGACGAACTGACGGAAGATGGAAAGCCGGGCGCGGCGGCGAGCAAGTGAAGCACCTCAGATCACGATCTCCATCCCAATTACGGCAAGGAAATCGGGCGCGTTGATGCGTCGGAGCAAACCGTCCACTGCAACATGGAAAGCATTCGCACGGCGCGGCGCGGTCGCTCTGGTTGCGCACGATAATCGAGTTGCCGGCGGAAAGACGCTCGTAGAGCATATGAGGGCCGGCAAACTTCGAACCAATCAAGTCCACACCAGCTTGTAAAGCTTGAACAGGTCAAGCGCCGGCGTCGACGAGGTTCTCCACCACCGCTCGGAGAGCCTTTTGAGCTCGCGATCAGCAACGACGTCGATGCTCGCAGCGCATTTGCAAGGGTGTCGCTCCGGCCAGAGTGCGCAGAAGATCGATGATCCCGTGAAGATTCTCGGCTGCAGACGCCGCATGGCGGCGTCGAACGAGAACAGTTCTCGCCGTTGCGGGTCGGCTTTGAGCGTGTAGAGATTGGCGATGGTCCGCGCGGCGTTTCGGAACGGCCGGGTGGCGGGTTACGTCATCGATGCGCTCAGCGCCGACATAGATGGCGCGGCCGTCGCGCATGCATTCGAGCTTGCCTTCTGCCGATCAGCATCAAAGCTCCCGTGCGCCTTGCAGACCCTGGTATAACGTAAGGGCCGTCTCGAAAGAAGTTGAGCTCATTGAGCAACTCTGACCATAGCGCGGAAGACACCCGCTTTATGACACTCGCATTCGCACTCGGCCGGCGTGGGCTGGGACGCGCCTGGCCCAATCCCGCCGTCGGCGCGGTCATTGTCAAGGACGGCGTGGTCGTCGGTCGCGGCTGGACTCAGCCCGGCGGGCGGCCCCATGCCGAGACTGAGGCGCTGCGCCGCGCCGGTTCCGCGGCGGGCAGGGCGACGCTCTATGTCACGCTCGAGCCCTGCTCGCATCACGGCAAGACGGGGCCATGTGTCGACGCGATCGTCGCTGCCGGCGTCGCGCGCGTCGTTTCCGCCCTTGTTGACCCCAATCCTGAGGTTGCCGGGGCCGGTCATTGGCGCTTGGCAGAGGCTGGTGTCGTCGTTGAGGTCGGCCTAGGCGCCGCTGAGGCGCGGCGGGCGCATGCCGGTCACATCCGGCGCGTCGCGGCGGGCCGCCCGCAGGTGATGTTGAAACTCGCCGTATCCGCCGATGGCAAAGTTGCTCGCTCGGGCCGCCGTCCCGTGGAGATTACCGGCGAGGCGGCGCGCTCGCGCGTGTATTTGATGCGCTCGAGGAGCGATGCAGTGCTCACCGGCATCGGCACCGTGCTCGCGGACGATCCAATGCTGACCAGCCGCCTGCCCGGAATCTCCTCGCCGGCGCGCGTCGTGCTCGACAGCACACTTCGGCTGCCGCTTGCGAGCAAACTGCTTAGGACCGCCCGGCAGGTTCCTCTCTGGGTGATCACCGGCGAGGCCGCGGCTAGCGCGTGCCAGCAGACGCTCGCCGCGCATGGCGTCGATGTCCTGCGCGCGGCAACGACAGACGGCAAGCTCGATCTTGGCAACGTGCTGACACTTTTAGCCCGGCGGGGCATCACCCGTCTTATGGTCGAGAGTGGGCCCATTCTCGCTGCTGCCCTCCTGCACGCCGATCTCATCGACGAAGCGGCGCTGTTTCGCTCCCGCAGTATCATTGGGCCCGACGGGATCGAAGCCCTCGACGGATTGCCGCTTTCCGCATTAACTCAGTCGCCGCGTCTCAAGATGGTCGACACCGAAATGATCGAGGCGGATACGCTGGAGAAGTTTGAGCGCGCGTGACATGTTCACCGGCATCATCACCGACGTCGGCGAGGTAACGGCGGTCGAACCGCGGGCACAGGGGCTTGCCCGACTCACGATCGTGTGCGGCTATGATCCGGACAGCATCGCCGTCGGTTCCTCGATCGCCTGCAGCGGCATTTGCCTAACCGTGGTGGCCCACGGTAGGAAACATGATCGCGGCTGGTTTTCCGTCGAAGCCGCTGCCGAGACGTTGCGCGTGACGACGGTCGGCAGCTGGCGGCGGGGCACACGTGTCAATCTGGAACGTGCGCTCAAGATCGGTGATGAACTGGGCGGACACATCGTCGCCGGTCATGCGGATGGGCTTGCCCACGTGACCGTGCGAGAGGACACGCCCGATACGGCGCGCTTCAGCTTGCGTTCGCCCACAGCGCTTGCCCGTTTCGTCGCTCCGAAGGGTTCGGTCGCGCTAGACGGGGTGTCGTTGACCGTCAACGAGGTTGACGGGGAAGCATTCTCGGTCCTGATCATTCCGCATACGCTGAAGACCACGACACTTGGACTGCTCCGTATCGGCGATGCCACCAATCTCGAGGTCGACCTGATGGCCCGTTATGCGGCGCGGTTGATGGAGCGATAAGCAGAGGCGATCGTCGCTCACTTGCCTCCGGTCCAATCTGCTTGGTACCACCGGCCCGCCACTGGAGACCGGTCATGGCCGAGCGCCGCCCCTCCGCCAAGGATGCATTCGAACGAGGCGACCTCGAGGGCGCGCGTATTCTCATTGTGGAGGCGCGGTTCTACGAGGAGATTGCCGATGCTTTGCTCATGGGCGCGACCCGCGCGCTGCAAGCAGCAGGTGCGGCTTACGAACGCGTCAGCGTGCCAGGTTCGCTCGAAGTCGCCCCCGCCATCGCGATTGCGGTCGATGCCGCCGAGCGTTCAGGTCATCCTTACGACGGCGTCGTTGCGCTCGGTTGTGTCATTCGCGGCGAGACGCTGCATTTCGAGATCGTGGCCCAGGAATCAGCGCGCGCTCTGCTCGAGTTCTCGGTCGCGCGTCGATTGCCGATCGGCAACGGCATTCTCACCGTCGAAACCAACGCCCAAGCTTGGACCCGCGCGCGCGCCGACGAGGCCGACAAGGGTGGCGATGCGGCGCGAGCGACGCTTTCGCTGGTGAGGCTGAAGCGCCGCCTGGCCGAGGCTTAAGACATGGTCCGCGACAGCGCGCATAAACACGCACGCAAAGCCAATCGGCGCGGCGCCGCTCGCCTGGCCGCGGTGCAGGCGCTCTACCAGATGGATATCGCTGGTACCGGCCTCAACGAGATTCTCGCGGAATTCGAGAGCCACTGGATCGGCCGCGAGGTCGAAGGCGCACAATACCTCCCGGCCGAGGCGGCTTTCTTCCGCGATGTGGTCTCTGGCGTCGTGCGCGAGCAGCGAAGCCTCGACCCTTTCGTCGACAAGGTGCTCTCCGAGACCTGGCCGCTCAAAAGGATCGAAGCAATCTTACGTGCAGTGCTGCGGGCAGGCGCCTATGAGCTCGGGCATCGCAGTGATGTGCCCGCGCGTGTCGTCGTCTCCGAATATGTCGACGTCGC
>VAZQ01000040.1:17953-30754 GCA_005883115.1 Alphaproteobacteria bacterium
TGAGGGGGAATCTTGCTTTGGTTGGACGGGTAATCAGCTCCGTTCCAACGAACTGCCGGCCAGTTTGCCTGGCTATCTTGGATGTGGCCAACGCTATTATGGGCACTACGAACGGTCCCTTGATTGACTGCTTAGGCGCTGGATGGCGATGAATCGAGGCAACGCAGCGCAGTCCCGCGAGGAGCGCCTCATCGCGCGCTATTTCGCGCCGCTCGCAAAGCATGCCGGCGCGTTCGGCCTAGCCGACGACGCGGCTGCAATCACGCCGCCGGCTGGCTGCGACCTCGTGCTCAAGGCCGATGGCATCGTGGCCGGCGTGCATTTCTTTCCCGACGACCCCCCCGATACAGTTGCCAGGAAGGCGCTGCGTACAACCCTTTCCGATCTTGCCGCCAAAGGCGCAAAGCCGCTCGGATTTCTGCTCACACTAGCACTGCCGGAAGGGACCGGAGAGGCATGGCTTGCCCCGTTCGCGCGCGGTCTCGGCGCCGATGCTGAGGCCTTCGGCTGCCCGCTTTTGGGCGGCGATACCGATCGCACGGGCGGACCGATCACGGTTTCAATTGCGGCGCTCGGCGCCGTGCCGCAGGGCAAGATGTTGCGACGCGCCGGCGCCAAAGCAGGCGATCGCGTGGTGGTCACCGGCACGATTGGCGACGCCGCGTTGGGTTTGCTGTTGCGACGTGATGGCTCTGCCGCTGCGCGCTGGGGCCTCACGCGTGCGGCGCGCGGGGGCCTCGCGGCGCGTTATCTCGTGCCGGAACCACGCCTCGCCATTGCCGAAATTCTCCGCGCGCATGCTTCGGCCGCAATGGATGTTTCGGACGGCCTCGCCGGGGATCTGGGCAAACTCTGCCGCGCTTCCGCTGTCACCGCCGAGATCGAAGTGGCACGTATTCCGCTCTCGGAGGGCGCGCGCGCCGCTCTTTCAGTTGAGCCGGCGCTGATCGAAACGATCATCACGGGCGGCGACGACTACGAAGTTGTGGCATGCGTGCCGCCAGGCAAGGTCGAAGCATTGCGCCAGCAAGCGTCGGCCGTCGGGGTCGTGGTCACCGAGGTCGGCGCCATTTCAGCGGGGGAGGCGGAGGCGCGTTTTTTCGATGCGGACGGTGCTAAGCTCGTCTTTGCGCGACCGTCGTTCAGCCATTTCTGAGCGTCTGCGGCCCGGAAGGGCCATCGGCACTAGGCCTGGGAGCGCCGCAGGCAGACACGCGTGCATCGCTCCGCTGCTATAATGATAGGCGAAAGGGCGAGCGCCCATGCACGACACCACCGCCTTGCTTCGATCGGCCGCGAGTGATTACACGCCGGCCGACAATTCGCGTTTTCCCAAGCTGCATCGCCGCTTTCCGACGACTGCATATCTGCGCCAGCATGCTCGGTCGCATGTGCCGAGCTTCGCCTTCGAATACATGGATGGTGGCGCGGGCGGCGATGGCGGTATCGCGCGAAACTGGAACGCGTTCGATGCTATCGAGCTCGTGCCGCGCTATGGCGTCACCACCACCTTGCCGGCGGTGGATATCGAACTGTTCGGCCGGCGCTACTCGGCACCCATCGGCATCGCCCCAATGGGAGGCCCCTCGATCGTATGGCCGGGTGCTGACCAGTATCTGGCCGCCGCCGCCCAGCGCGCGCGTGTGCCTTACGTCCTCGGTCTGGTCGGGGGAATGATGGTCGAGCACGCAGCGGAGATCGCACCCGATGTGCTTTGGTTCCAGCTCTATCGTTGCTTCCGCAATGAGCATGCCATCGGTTTCGATCTCCTCCGCCGTGCCCAAGCCGCCGGGGTGCACGTCCTTGTCCTCACTGCGGACGTGCCCGTGCGCACGACGCGCCCACGGGAAGTGGTGGCCGGCATTACTTCGCCGTTCCAGCCGGATTTGCGTATGTTCGCTGCTATTCTCCGTTCGCCCGGCTATCTCCAGTCGCTATGGAAGCACGGTCAACCGCGCTTCGGTAATCTCAAGCCTTACGCCGGCGACACGGCCGATGTGAATGAGGTCGCGGCGTTTGTTCGACGCGAGATGGCCGGCGCCTTCACCTGGGAGGAGATCGGGCGCTACCGGGAGCGCTGGAAAGCACCGTTGGTGGTGAAGGGGCTTCTTCACCCGGCCGACGCGGAGAGGTGCGTGTCGCTAGGGGTGGACGGCATCATTGTCTCCAACCACGGCGGACGGCAGGTCGAAGGTTTGCCGACGTCCGTGGACGTGCTTCCCGCCATTGCTCGCGCCGTTGGCGGCCGGGCGACCGTGATGGTCGACAGCGGGATACGCTCGGGGCTCGATGTGGTGCGAGCGGTCGCGCTCGGCGCGGATGCCGCCTTTGCCGGTAAAGCGTTCTTGTGGGGTCTCGGCGCCCTCGGAGCGGAAGGCCCGCTTCATGTGATCGATCTCATGATCGACGAGATGAGGGCGGCATTCGGCCAAATTGGCGCGCGACGGCCGGCGCAAGCGCGCTCGGTGGTGATTCGCCATCCCGGGGCATTGCATTTCTAATTTGCGTTTGGACCTGGTCCTCCTTACTACTGCTGACACTGCTGACGACCGCATCCCAACGTGACGCTGAGCGCCTATCTTTGACCCCATCCGCATTTGGGGACATTATTGATCCCACGTTACGGCCGAGCTCGAAAGGCTAGCCATGGCTGATTTGGGTCAGCAGCCCAATCGAAAGCGGAGCCGGGTATTTCTGGCAACGATGACGCTTGCGGCCGTTGCCGCTGTCGCCGGTCTTTCGGCTTGCAGCCAGCCCTCGGATTCACAACCGCCGACGGCACAGCGACAAGCCGCCGAGGAGCAGGCGCGCAGAGACACCGACGAGAAGGCGTGGGCTGACGCCGAGAAAACCGGCACCGTGGCCGCATACACAAGCTATCTGCAGAACTTCGGCTCGGGAGCACACGTGGCAGAGGCGAGCCAGCGCATCGTCAGTCTCAACGAGCAGGCGCGTAAGGATGCGGACGAGAAGGCCTGGGCTGAGGCCGAGAAGACCGGGACTGCCGCGGCATACATGGCATATATCCAAAATTTCGGCGGTGGCGCGCACGTGGCGCAGGCCCGCCAGCGCGTCACGGAGCAAACCCGCAAGGAGGCGGACGAAAAGGCTTGGGCCGATGCGGTGCGCGCCGGCACCGCTGCGGCCTTCACGGCCTATACCCAGAGCTTCAGCTCCGGCGCGCATGTCGCCGAGGCGCGCGAGCGCCTCGCGGCGCTCGACGAGCAAACCCGGAAGGAGGCGGACGAGAAAGCTTGGACCGATGCGATACGCGTCGGCACGCCCGCCGCATTCACCGGCTATATTCAGAAGTTCGGTTCCGGCGCGCACGTTGCCGAGGCACGCCAACGCGTCGCCGCGCTCGAGGACCAGGCGCGCAAAGAAGAAGACGAGAAAGCTTGGGCCGATGCTCTGCGTGCCGGCACTCCCTCCGCATTCACGACCTATATTCAGAAGTTCGGCTCCGGCGCGCACGTTGCCGAGGCGCGTCAGCGCGCCGCCGCGTTGGAGACGCAAGGGCGCAAAGAGGTGCCAAGCATCGACATTAAGAACACCTGCAAGGCGGCTGCGGGTGCAATGGTCAGCCTGATGGGAGGGACCACAACGGAGCAGGATGTCAATGCGTGTCTCGACTCGGAGCAAAAGGCGCGTGATCAAATCGTCAAGGACCGCGCGACCTATTCATCGGCCGACAAGAAACAGTGCATGCGAACGGGTGTGTACCTCCCCAGCTACGTGGAGTGGCTCACCTGCCTCGAGATGGAACGGGACGTGCGAAAAATGGAGCGCCAGCCCCAGTTTGGGACAGCTCCTTGGAGCCTGCCGAAAGTGAACCCCGCCATCAACTCCGCCGGGCGCTGAGAACCCGACTGCCGCTATTTTCGAGCGTTGCGTCGCGGGGCTGTTTTTGGCAATGTCCGCGCCGCTTCAGGCCCTGGCCGACACATCGGGCTCGGCGCAGGCGGTAGCAGCATCCGCTCCGACCACTTCCGTCAAAGGGGATCTTCAACAAATGACCGCTCTTTGGCTGATCGTCCTTTGTGGCGTGCTCGCCGTTCTCTACGCCGTGTGGGCGATCCGGTCTGTGCTAGCGTCCGATCCGGGCAGCGCACGCATGCAGGAGATCGCGGCAGCTGTGCGCGAAGGCGCCCAGGCTTATCTCAAGCGCCAGTACACGACGATCGGCATGGTAGGCGTCGTGATCTTCTTCATCCTCGCTTACTTTTTAGGATCCTCCGTTGCTATCGGATTCCTGATCGGTGCGGTGCTTTCGGGAGCCGCGGGCTTCATCGGCATGAACGTGTCGGTGCGGGCCAACGTGCGAACCGCCCAGGCGGCGATCGGTTCACTCGCAAATGGACTCGAGCTGGCGTTCAAGGCCGGCGCCATCACGGGCCTCTTGGTCGCCGGTCTCGCGCTGCTCGGCGTGACCCTCTACTTCGGTTTTCTGATCGGCACGCGCCACATGGCGCCCGATGACCGCACCGTCATCGATGCGCTTGTGGCGCTGGGCTTCGGCGCCTCGCTCATCTCGATTTTTGCTCGTCTTGGTGGAGGCATTTTCACCAAGGGGGCGGACGTGGGAGGCGACCTCGTCGGCAAGATAGAGGCCGGCATTCCAGAGGATGATCCCCGCAATCCCGCCACCATCGCAGACAATGTCGGCGACAACGTCGGGGATTGCGCGGGCATGGCGGCCGACTTGTTCGAGACCTATCCGGTGACGACTGTTGCTACGATGGTGCTCGCAGCCATCTTTTTCCGCACCGCCGGTGCCGGCGTGCTGCTCAAGATGATGACCTATCCACTTGCGATCGGGGGCATCTGCATCATCACCTCAATCGTCGGAACGTTCTTCGTCAAGCTCGGTGCGAGCCAGTCGATCATGGGTGCGCTCTACAAAGGCGTCATCGCGACGGGTGCGCTCTCACTCGCAGGCGTGGCGCTCGTCACGCATCTTCTGGTCGGGTTCGACACCGTACCGGGGCAATCTTATTCTGGCACGTCTTTGTTCATTTGCGGCGTGGTGGGACTCGGCGTCACCGGACTGATCATCTGGATTACCGAGTACTACACCGGCACGCATTTCCGCCCGGTACAGTCGATCGCAAAGGCGTCCGTCACCGGTCACGGCACCAACATCATCCAAGGTTTGGCCGTGTCCCTCGAGGCGACGGCTCCTCCCGCAATCGTCATCATCGCGGGCATTCTGATCAGCTACAAGCTCGCGGGTCTGTTCGGAATCGCGGTCGCCGTAACCACAATGCTTTCCCTCGCCGGCATTGTCGTGGCGCTCGACGCCTTTGGGCCCGTCACGGATAACGCCGGCGGCATTGCGGAGATGGCCGGGCTGCCCAAGGAGGTGCGCAAATCGACGGACGCTCTCGACGCGGTGGGCAACACCACCAAGGCGGTCACGAAGGGCTATGCAATCGGCTCGGCCGGCCTCGGCGCACTCGTTCTGTTCGCCGCCTATAACGAGGATCTAAAATTTTTCATCGCGAATGCGGCGACCAACCCCTATTTCCAGGGAGTCCAGCTCGATTTCTCCCTGAACAATCCATACGTCGTGGCCGGACTATTGTTCGGCGGCTTGTTGCCTTATCTGTTCGGCGCGCTGGCTATGACGGCGGTTGGGCGCGCGGCGTCCGCTATCGTGGAGGAAGTGCGTCGGCAATTTCGCGAGAAGCCTGGCATCATGCAAGGCAGCGACAAGCCCGACTACGGCCGTGCCGTCGACCTTCTCACCAAGGCTGCGATCAAAGAGATGGTCGTTCCCTCACTGCTGCCGGTGCTCTCGCCGATCGTTGTTTATTTCCTGATTTACTGGATCGCCGGCGGCGGCACGGCGGGCAGATCAGCGGCATTTTCTGCGGTGGGTGCAATGCTCCTCGGTGTGATCGTCACCGGTCTGTTCGTCGCGATTTCAATGACTTCCGGCGGCGGCGCCTGGGACAATGCCAAGAAATACATCGAGGACGGTCATTACGGCGGCAAGGGTTCGGAGCCGCACAAGGCGGCGGTCACAGGCGATACGGTCGGCGATCCCTATAAGGACACAGCCGGTCCCGCGGTGAACCCGATGATCAAGATCACTAATATTGTTGCCCTCTTGTTACTTGCCGTGTTGGCGCACTGGCGCTGATAACTTGGACGCGGCGTCCGGGGGCACTCGGCCGAAGGCTAGAAGATCTTGAATAGTGCGTTGAGATACGCGACGTCCTTGCCGCCAGTCGGGGTGGCACGGCTAACGAAGTCGAACACCCTGCCGTCCTTCAGTCCATAATTCGCGAGGCGCTCCACTCTGCGGTTTTTGTCGAAATAAACCGCTATCACTCGCTGGTCGACTACCTGCTGCGGCATGAAGCCAATCGGCCGTTCGGCGCGCTGAGAGATGTAATAGAAGGCCTCACCGCTCACCGTCGCGACGGTGGAGGGCGTCCCGAGCACGATCAGGACCTGTTCTTGGGTGGAACCGATTGGGATCTGCTCGAGTGCGCCTTCGGGGACGATGTAGCCGCGTTGGTAGGTCTCCGAAAAGCATGCGCCCAGCAGTACGCCGAGTGCCGCGATCGTCGCGAGCGTGGGGGCCATACGGCGCGAGCCAGGTGGTCTGTTCATGCGGCGCATCATGCCCATATCATTGTGGCGGGCGCTGGCGCATCGGTCTCCTCGGCGCTATATCGGGTCGGGCGCCGGGTAACCCGATGATATTGAAGCTGTTTCGCCCCACTCCGTCGGACGACACCATCGCGCGGCTCTATGGCACGATCGTGGCACAGGCGCGCACGCCCGCCTTTTACCAGCTCTATGGGGTACCGGACACGGTTAGCGGCCGATTGGAAATGATGATGCTCCACATGGTGCTGATTTTGCAGCACCTCGAGCGAGGGGCGGCCTCCCTTCGCGCGCTCGGTCAGGGACTGTTCGACGCGTTCTGCCAGGACCTGGATGATAGCGTGCGTGAGATGGGCGTCGGCGATCTTGGGGTGCCGCGAACCATGCGGCTGATCGGCGAGGCCTTTTATGGCCGGCAGGCTGTCTATCTCGCGGCCTTGGATGCACCGGACGATCAGCGGCTTGCTGGGGCCTTGCGGCGCAATGTGTTTGCCGGCAGCCCGCACCCCAGGCTAGCGGGTTGGCTTGCGTTCTACGTGCGCGAAACCGTGCGGCGGATTGCCGCTCAGGATCAATTGGAACGCCCGCAACTCGCGTTTCCCGATCCCGAACAGGTCCTGCTGCAAGCGCGACGGGCATGGATGAACTGATGACGCGGAGCGAACGCAGGTCCGGACGTCCGTGGAGCGTGCCGCTCGCACTCGGTGACGTCCCCGAAGCCGGCCGACACATCGATCTCGTGGCCGACACGAAGACGCGGGCCGCAGTCGCCGAGCATGCCGGGCTTGCCGCGCTGCCGCGTCTAGAAGCGAGCTTCGACGTGGCGCCGCATGGCCGCGGCGGCTTACGCGTGATTGGCCGACTGTCCGCTACTGTCGGCCAGACCTGTGTCGTCACGCTTGAGGCGCTCGAAAACGAAATCGAGGAGGCCATCGATCTGCTCTTCATGCCCGCCGAGGCCTTGCCATTGGTTGCTACCGCAGAGCTTGAGACGCCAGCCGATGCACCAGAGCCATTGATCGGCGGCGCAGTCGATCTTGGTGAGATCGCAACCGAATTTTTGATCCTCAGCCTCGATCCCTATCCGCGCAAGGCGAACGCCGTGTTCCAGTCATCAACAGTCGGCGAGGATTCCGCGCATCCATTTGCCGCGCTCGCCTCGTTGAAAAAACGGCAGCCCGGTGAGGAGAGGTGATAAACGTCCCCTGTTGTGGGTCGCTTCGACGCGGTATTGTTGTTTCCATGCCCCAAAAAGTTTGCATTGCGCTCGACGCCATGGGGGGCGACCATGGGGCAGCGATGGTCGTTCCAGGCGCCGAACTGTCGCTCAAACGCCACCCCGACATCGAATTCTTATTGTTCGGCGATCGCCTTGTCGTGGAGCCGCTGCTCGAGTCGCGGCCGCAGCTCAAGGCCGCCTCGAACCTGGTGCACACTGATGTGGCGGTGCAGATGCACGACAAACCCAGTCAGGCACTTCGCAAAGGGCGTCGGCGATCGTCCATGTGGCTTGCGGTGGATGCTGTCAAGAAAGGAGAGGCCGATGTTGCGGTATCCGCCGGTAACACCGGCGCATTGATGGCCACAGCGAAGATCGACCTGCGTACCATGGCGGGGATCGATCGCCCCGCGATTGCCGCCCTTTGGCCGAATCTCAAAGGTGAGTCGGTGGTGCTCGATCTCGGCGCTTCGATCGGTGGCGACGCGGGCCATCTGGTCGAGCTCGCCACCATGGGGAGCGCGATGGCCTCAGTGCTATTCGGTCTCGATCGGCCGACCGTGGGGCTCCTCAATATCGGCGTCGAGGAGGTTAAGGGCCTCGAGGCCGTGCGCGAGGCAGGTCAAATGCTGCGTGCGGGTGAGTGGCCGCAATTCGAATATGTCGGCTTCGTCGAAGGTGATGATATCGGCAAGGGGACCGTCGATGTGGTGGTGACCGAAGGCTTTTCCGGCAACATTGCCCTCAAGACTGCCGAAGGCACCGCGCGTCAACTGGGCCAGTACCTCAAGCAGGAGATGAATCGCTCGGTGGCGAGAAGGCTCGGTTACTTTTTGGCGCGGGGGGCTTTCCGCGCGCTTGCGGGCAAGATGGATCCGCGCAAGTCCAACGGAGGTGTTTTCCTGGGCCTCAATGGTGTCGTGATAAAGAGTCACGGCGGCACTGACGCCGAGGGCTTCGCCTACGCAGTCGATCTCGGCTACGACATGGTGCGTCATGAGTTGCTCGCGAAAATCGGCCAGAGCCTAACGCGTCATTGCAGGGCGACGGTTCCCGCTCGTGCCGTCGCGGGAGCAGCTTCGTGAGCATGCTGCGGTCTGTGGTGCTCGGCTGCGGCAGCTATTTGCCGACCCGGGTTCTGAGCAACACAGAGTTGTCGCGGATGGTAGACACCTCCGACGAATGGATCACGCAACGCACGGGCATTCGCGAGCGGCGCATCGCCGCGAAGGGGGAAACCACCGCGGACATGGCGCTGGCCGCCGCACGCGCAGCGCTCACCGCGGCCGGGGTCGAGGCGCAATCGATCGATCTGATCGTGCTCGCGACCTCCACGCCCGATAACACGTTTCCGGCGTCTGCGGTGTCAGTGCAAGCGGGGCTCGGCCTCACGCAAGGTGCAGCGTTCGATTTGCAGGCGGTGTGTTCCGGGTTTGTGTTCGGCCTTGCCACAGTCGATGGCCTATTCAAGACAGGGGCGTTCCAGCGTGCGCTGGTAATAGGGGCGGAGACCTTTTCCCGCATCCTCGACTGGAGCGACCGCAGTACTTGCGTTCTGTTCGGCGACGGTGCTGGCGCCGTGGTGCTCGAGGCGCAACGCGAGCACGGCACGCGCGAAGACCGCGGTATTTTGACCTCGCACCTGCGCTCGGATGGACGCCACAAGGCCAAGCTCTATGTTGATGGCGGCCCATCATCGACCCAAACTGTCGGCCACTTGCGGATGGAGGGCCGTGCTGTCTTCAAGCATGCCGTGGCGATGATCACCGATGTCATCGAGGACGCGTTCAAAGCTACTGGCTACAGCGCTCGCGACATCGACTGGTTCGTGCCGCATCAGGCCAACAAACGCATCATCGATGATACGGCAAAGAAGCTTGGTATCGCGCCGGAAAAAGTTGTGACGACAGTGGACAAGCACGGCAACACGTCGGCAGCATCAATTCCGCTCGCACTCACGGTCGCAGTTGCGGACGGCCGCATCAAACGCGGGGACCTCGTCATGCTGGAAGCTATGGGCGGTGGCTTCACTTGGGGTTCGGCGCTGTTGCGGTGGTGACAGCAGATTATTCAAATCTTCCTCCTGCGCCCCGTTGACCGCTCCGGCCCAAGCTAATATCGTCTTATAATTCAGTGAGATATCTTTGATCGCCGAAGGCGGGGCTGGCGATGACGGGAAAAACGGTCACACGCGCGGACTTGTGCGAGGCGGTCTACCAGAAGGTCGGATTGTCGCGTACGGAATCGGCCACGCTCGTCGAACTCGTGTTGAAGGAAATCACCGACTGCCTCGAACGAGGCGAAACGGTGAAGCTGTCATCGTTCGGCTCGTTCGTGGTGCGTAAGAAGGGACAAAGGATCGGGCGCAATCCTAAGACCGGCAAGGAGGTACCGATTTCACCGCGCCGGGTCATGGTGTTCAAGCCCTCCGCTATCCTCAAGCAGCGTATCAACGCCGAGTCCAGCCTGCAAAAATAGCGTCTCGATAGACGAGGAGCAGAGCGGCGGTGGAGAAGGCACCGAGCGCATTCCGGACCATCAGCGAAGTGGCGCAGGAGCTTGAAGTTCCGCAGCATGTACTGCGGTTCTGGGAAAGCCGTTTCCGCGAGATCAGGCCGATGAAACGCGGCGGCGGTCGTCGCTACTATCGGCCGGAGGACCTCGATCTCCTGCGCGGCATTCGCCATCTTCTCTATGGTGAGGGATACACAATCCGTGGCGTCCAGCGTCTCCTGCGAGAGCAGGGGGTGCGCTTCGTGCAAAATGTCTGGCATCCGGATGCCGCGCAGCCTCCCCGTCAGGATGAGGCCGAGGAGAATGGGGAGGCCGAAACGGCCCTGGCGGCGGGCGCAGGCGTGCTGTCCTTGCCAGGTGCGCGCGACACTCTCGGCAGCAAGGGTTCGCAGCCCTCGTGGAATGAACCCCCGGCTACAGCAGCGGCAATACCGTCTCCTGTAGCCGCTATGAGTCGCGATCAGGTTGAGAAACTGCGCACAGCGCTGCACGAGCTCACGGAATGTCGCCGGCGGCTTGAAGCGGCGTTGGATCAGCGCATCTAAAGCTGGTGAAGCGGCAATACCTGCGCGCCGCACCTTCCGTTGCGCCGAATCTCGCGATGGGGCTTGATGCTGCGTGCCGCCGCGTCTTCGTCGGCGAAAACGGGCCAGAGGCTGGCGTCGTTCTTTGGCTGACTGTCGTTCCCTGACCTACCCGCCATTGACCGAGAACGACGCCGCGATAGATGGCGCGACGCGGCACGTCGTCTCGTTGCCGTGACTGCTGCCGCCGCCGTCACCACCGCCAGCCGATTCCGTCATGCATGTGCACGCGTCCAAAACTTATGAGGACGCATACTCGCGTCGCATGTTCGCTCGCGCAGATGCACCGCATCGAGAAGACACTTAGTACGCGAGGCAAAATGGCGCGACGGACAGAACGCTTGTGTGACCGTCGGCTAATTCGAGCTTGGCAAAAGCTTGCCGTAAGTACGATCGAAGCTCAGCGTCGATCGCTACACGCTCTTGCTCGCAAACGCCGCACAGCTTTTTTTGCTCGAAATTCTCAGATCGATGACGCGGGCGCCGTGGCGCCTGGTGCCGTTCAGCCCAGCTTGTGTTGGCGGACCGACATAGCGGCTGTTCGCCCTAGTGAACCATGATCGGTTCTGCGCGTTAGACGAAACAGATGTGGAACAGAGGAGTCACATTCCATGTGCGATTATAGCCTGATGCACGTCAAATCACGTCCCGCGAGCGTCGGCGACAAACTTCGAACGACAAATTTCGGCACCGGCACGCGCGGGTTCGCTGCTCCCAGTGACCCCGGTACGGCAGTATGCGTTTTGCCCGGCACCGAGCTCGCCTTCAATTCTGAAATCGCGGTCTACGGCGCTTGCGGTCCGACCCAGTACAAAACGGCAATCTTTCGCCAAATTAATCGCGAGCAGCCGCATATGCACCACGATGCGCTCGAATTACCGGACGGACAGACGCTGCTCCTGACATTCTTGTGCGAAGGGCAAGAGGCAACCGTCTTGCAGCTGCCGGCACAGCCGACGACCAAGGAAGAGGCGTTGGCACAAGAACGCGTTGAGGTGGCCGGCTAATCCCGCGTCCTAACGCGCGTGGAGAGCAGATAGCCCGCGCGCGAGATATTCGCCGTGGCGAGTGCGGTACATGAGCCGCTGCCTCGCCACGTCGAGTGAACGCTGCGTTGACATCCCACGAGTTGCGGCGTGAGCGGCGGTAAGCGGGGAGCTTGCCCTTCTGGCTGAAACCGCAACACGAGCAATAGGAACGATCGTCGGCCGCGCGGGTTATTCGAGTGCGCGTGCGTGCATCAGCATTCCAGCGTGCAGCGGTCGGGACGCGCATCAGGAGCCGAAAAATGCCCTCGACGCACGATCCCGGTCAACTGCTCGAGCCTTCGAACTTGCTAGAGCCGATCGACCTGACGGACGAAGGAGCGATCGGCAGCATACATGCATCGACTCGGCCGGATGGACCCCGAATCTCGCAAAGCCGACGCACCCGTGCGACCAGCAGCCCACCGGGGCGCAAGGGAGGTGAGCGGTGGTCGCTACTCAAGCCGGTACTGGTGGTCGCAGGCGCGCTTGCCTGCTTTGGAGCTGGCACGACAGTGCCGCAACTGCAGATACTCATGCTCAGCGGCGCAAGCCGTTGGCCGATCCTCCAAACCCCGAATGAGCGGTCGGCCTCCGTGGACCGGCCGGCCAAATCCGATGAGCTGAAGTCGGCTAAACCACAGCTGACGCCAACTCCCGCGCAATCCAACTCGGGTGACGAGCAGCCCGCGAGCGGCACGCAGGCGCCTCGGGCGAACACTGCCGAGCAAAACGCTTCGACGGTCGGCCAATCCGCCCAAGCCGAATCCGCTCTGGCCGAGCAGGTTGTCGGTTGCGCGGCACCATGCAACCAGCAGCCTTGTCCTAAAGACGATGCTAA
>VAZQ01000040.1:30882-32717 GCA_005883115.1 Alphaproteobacteria bacterium
AATCTTCTCGCCGCAACAACCGCGCGGCGCAGCGCTCGACGGCGGATCGGGTGTCTGTCCCCAGACGCAATGCCGGGAGCCTCACTCAGTCAGGCCGTGCCCAGGATCCGAGTCGAGCATCGGCCTCGCGTCGCGAGTGGGGTTCAGATGAGCATCTTCCAACTGCAAATTCTTTTGCTGGCTGGCCAGATCGCGACGCGAATCGTGCAGCAGGCGGATGGCGAGAACGCAACGCGGACGATTATTTCCCGACCACGCGTTCATTGGAGCGCGGTGGGAATCGCGATGCCGACCAGCCGGCGAACTGGCGGCGCGACCGTGCTAGGGAAGACCGTTGGCAAGATCGGGAGACGGAGCGAGCATCGAGCTTGCGCCGAGACCGCTATGGTGAGTATCCGCGCAACGATGATCGGCGCGTCAGGGCTGCACGTGAAGACGAGTTCGTGACGGGCAGAGGCGAGCGCAGCGAGGAACCGCCGATGATATTTCCTCCCGCGCGAATGCGATGGTGACCCCTGTGTCGATCTCGGCTTGAGCGGTGCCATCCGGGTGCGCCATTAGACATCTCATCGCCTTGTCTTCTGGGAGGCAATCACCGCTTCGGCAGCAGCTACCCCGCTAAGATAGGCGCCATGTGCAGTCGAATAATCGCTGCGCGAGCACGCCTCTCCGGCGAAGAACAGGCGATTGTCCACCGGTGCGGCGAGTTCGGCTCGGCAATCCGCCTTGCCGGGCAAGGCGTACGAATAGGAGCCGCGCGAGAATGGATCAGCGCCCCAACGTTTCAGCTTGAGCAGCTTCACCCGTCGGGCGAAATTGCTGCCGAGCAAGGCGACGAGCTCGCCGACGGCAAAATCGACGAATCCAACATCATCTCTTGCCTCGAGTTCGGATGCCAAGCGGCCGCCGAAATAAGCCTCGATGTGAGATCTGCCGAACGGGCGGAAATGATAAACGCCAGTCTCGCTGTGATCCGTGCGTCCGAAAAGACGGATCTCTTCATCAAACTCCTCGGCGTGCGAGAGGGATAGAAATAGCTTGTCGGCGAGACCCAAGGGCAGGCCCAGCGCCGCTTGCGTTTTCTTCGGTAGGAGAGGCCTGAACACGATGCTTTCTTCGGCGATGAGCGCGCTCGGGACAGTTACGATGGCGGCATCCGCGGCGATCGACCCATGCGCGGTCTCCACCCTCAGTCGGCGCCCGCTGTGATCGATTAGGTGTACCGGAGAACCGAGCACGACTGGCAGGTCGCGCCCATGCGTCGCGATCACCGTTCCATAGCCCTCCACAACGCGCCAATTGACACCGCTATCGTCGTACCGAAGGAAATCCCGGGACGAAACGCGATCGAGCTCCGCCCCGCTGACGTAGGTGCTGACGGCATTGATCAACGCATTCCAGCGGCCGAGCGGCTCGAGAAAAGTCGCGGCTGGGATGTCGGGCTTCTCGTCGAGAAGAGAATCGAGCCGCTCATAAAACTTCCGATGGGCCTGGAGGAAGGCGGCCTGCTCCGAAAGAGAAAATCCAATTGGAGCCGAAAGGCGCATCCATGGCGGCGGAGTTTTGTCGATCGAGTGGCCTTGTACCTCAGCAAGTTTTCGCCATGGATTGCGGTCGGCCGAATGCAGCCAGCCGCAGCCGAGATCGATCGGGCAAGCCGAACGATCGTTGAACGTCCATGCCCGCCCGCCAAGCCGTGAGCGGGCCTCCACAACAACACAATGGAGCCGGGCGTCCATGATGCGCCGGCCCGCGGCGATACCAGCCGCGCCGGCGCCAATGATTACCACCTCCGTATCGCTGCTACTGGCCAAGTTTGTTCTACGGGAATTTGC
>VAZQ01000334.1 GCA_005883115.1 Alphaproteobacteria bacterium
TGCCCAGATCTGCTGGATGATCGGATCGTTCGTCGCGAGCGTCTGCGAGTGTCCGCCGGCGAACGGCGCGAGCATCAGCGTCGTCACGATGGTGGACCGTCGCCATGCGGAACAGGCGAACTCACAGGTGATCACGGGTAGCCGTATGACATCAAGAACGACCGGAAGGTTGCGCGCGGGTGAAGGCCATCCCCCCGAACGCCAGTTTCGACGACAAGAGCTAGCATGGGGCGCTGCGCCAGCGTACTCTAGAGGGTCAGTCGAATGCGTGTTAGCCAGCCATCCCACTTTCGAGGGCGCACGCCTCGCGCTTCGGACAGCTTCGCTCGCCGGGAGGGCTTCGTTGGTGGCGCCCGTCGTCTCGCCGTACTTCATTTCAACCGTGATCCGTGCCCCTGGCAGCTTGAATTCCCAAGCAGAGCATATGCCGCTTGCGTCTGCTCAAGCGCAGGCCCTTCAATGGCGCGCGGTTCGAGACATCGTTCTCGCGCGCGATTCGCGCATTTGCAGGGCTTGCGGTGACACGTGTTCCCAGGGAGAGGCGGACGTCCATCATCTGATCCCCCGTGCCGCGGGTGGCGTCGATGACCCTGCTAACCTGATAACTCTGTGCGATGGCTGCCACGCCGCTCACCATCCCAACCTCCAGGGGACGCTTGCTCGTCGAACGATCGAGCGCTGGGGATTGCGGCTGGCCCGGTGGCTGGATCGCCGACACGAGCTGGCAGATGTCGATGAGTCGCTCGGTGCCGCGATGCGGTTGCTCGGTGTTACCCGCCTACGCACTCACCAACTTGAGGTGATTCTCGCTGCCCTCCGAGGCGAGTCGCTTCTCCTCGTGAGTGCCACCGGCTCTGGCAAGTCGCTCTGCTTTCAAGTGCCGGTCCTTTTGAGCCGCGGCTGCGGGCTCGTGATCTCGCCGCTGAAGGCGCTCATGAGCCAGCAGGTGGCCGACCTTCAAACGAAGAAGGTCCCAGGAACATTCATCAACGGCGATCTCGGCCCGCAGGAAAAGGGCATTCGGTACCAGCTCCTGCGGGATCGCGCAATCAAGTTCCTGTATTGCACCCCAGAGCGGTTCGATCCCGGAATGGTACGTGAGGCCGAAGTAGAGGAGATCGCCCGCGCACGGCCGGCCTACTTGGTGATCGACGAAGCGCACTGCATCGACCGGTGGGGGAAGGACTTTCGCCCGAACTACGACAAGTTGGGCGCCGTCCGCAGGGCGCTCGGTAACCCACCGCTTCTGGCGTTCACCGCCACGGCGGGAAGGAAGAGCCAGCGACGGATCTTAGAGTCGCTAGGGATCCCAGAAGCCCGCGTCGTGGTGACCGGGGTGAACCGACCGAACATCAAATTCGTGCGTTTGGACGACGTGAAGGATGAGGCGCGGTATCCGCTGATCATGAATCTCCTCAAGGTTACGCCGTCCGGCCGCGTCATGTTGTTCGTGCCTACGGTCAAGACCGGCAAGCAGCTCCAAGAGGGTCTGCGGTTGCTTGGGCTGGAGGTGCCCTTTTTCCATTCTAAGCTCGGTACCGCTAACGACCGCGACAATCTGCTCGGCCGGTTCACGGGCCGTATCGACCCGCCCGCCAACGTCATCATCTGCACCAATGCCTTCGGAATGGGACTCGATTTGCCGGACGTCCGGCTCGTTGTTCACTGGCAGCATCCTGCGTCGGTCGAGGACTACCTTCAGGAGTTCGGCCGCGCAGGGCGCGACGGCAACCCCTCGATCGCTGTCCTGTTTACCGGAGCGAAGGACGAGGGGTTGCTCAGGTTCATGGCCGAGAAGACGGTCGAGTCGGCAGACGTGGACGTGGCATCTAAGGCGGTGGTGCTCGCCGGGAAGCTCTGTGCCATCGAGGAGATGCGGAAGGCAGCGACTTCCAGAGATACCTGCTTTCGCCATGCCATCATCGAATACTTCGAAGAAGTCCTTTCGCCTCAGCGGAGGAGCCTGGCCGTGCGGATCGTGGACTTGCTCTTCTCGAGGTCTGTCCGTATCCGGCGGACTCGGCTCTGCTGCGACAGGTGCGATGGCGTGCGTGTCGATGGAGTCCTCGCTTGGGCCGCCCAAGTCTTTGCGCCGGCCCGCTAGATGCTACAGTTGGCAGCTAACGTTGCATGCACCAGACGGGCGATCGCAGGTGATGCTCGGGGTTAGGCCGCACCGCGGTGTCATCTGACCGTAGAACCCTGGAGCCCTTAAAATGCGGAAGGACCGGCCATTACCAGCACTAGCTGCCGGACTGTTGTCTCTGAACGCTCGGATCATGCGCTGCCGATACGATTTATCGCGGTGTCGCAGTCACGGCCCTCAGCGACGAAGAGCTCATCGCCGAACTCTTGAGCGCCGACAAGGGATACGGAATCCAACTCAATCGCGGGATGTATCTCATGGCCGTGAGGCCGGAACCGGCGTATATGCTTACGAGCCGTCCCCCGACCCAAGCGCTGTATATTTGTGCAGATGTGTTCTAGCGAGAACGCACAACGCGGGGAGGAGTGATGGGCTACCTCATAAACCAAACAAACCAGATTCACGTGCTGCAAGCCTGGCATCACGCGCAGTACGAACAAGCGACGACCACGGCTATCCAATCGACCCTCCGCCACGCCGGCGCCGCAAACAACGAGGCTCCTAAAATCCTCGATCTCCCGCCGATCATGTTGCAGGCTGTTCTTGAGTTTGGCAACCGAACGAACGAGGGCCTACTCGTACGGGCCGTGGCGATCCCTTGGTTCGCAATCATTCGGCTGATGGTCGAAGACCCCAGGTACATCTACGACCTGGATGCGAGGAGGTGGGAGGAGCTGGTCGCCGGTGCGTGGCGGCAAGAAGGGTACGACGTCATCCTAACCCCGCGCAGCGGCGACGGCGGGAGGGACGTAATCGCTACCCTGCCCGGCGTCGGGCGTGTCCGACTGTTCGATCAGGTCAAGCGATACAGCCCGGGCAACCTGGTCACTGCCGAGGAAGTGAGATCGATGCTCGGAGTGCTGGAGGTCGGGGGGAATGTCTCGAAGGGGATCATCACTACGACGTCTGATTTCGCCCCCGGGATCGCAAAGGACCTGGGCATTCAAAGGCTCATCCCATATCGCCTTGAGCTGAAGCCGCGAGAGGAACTCTTTGACTGGCTGGAGAACCTGACGAACGTCCCAGCGGCGCGATAGGACCTGACGCGCACCACAGGACCATGCCCGGCTCGTGCGCGGCGCCTAAAGCCTCTTCCGCATGGACGCTGTGACTGCACAAATGATCCCCCCAGTACCCCAGAGGAAATTCCCCAGTCCAGCCACGAGAATCCTTTATGATTCCGCAGCGTGGCCTCTGGGAGGCTCGTTCAGCAAGGAGTCCTGGCATCGGGGCGCGGACAGCTACAAGCGCTGGTTAGGCTCCAAATGCTAAGGGACTGAAGCGGCAAGGGATAGCG
>VAZQ01000145.1 GCA_005883115.1 Alphaproteobacteria bacterium
CTTGGTTTGGAGCGTTCCTACAGGGGCTAGCGCAATCGGACTGGATCATCGGCCGAAACGTTCAGATTGACACCCGCTGGGCCACGGCCAATCCCGACGCCGTCCGCAGGCACGCGGCCGAATTGGCTGCTCTCGCTCCCGATGTCATCTTGGCGTCTGGCGCCTCCACCGTGGGGCCGTTGCTACAAGTAACCCGCACGGTGCCGATCGTGTTCGCAGCCGTCGCCGATCCGGTCGGTGCCGGCTTCGTAAACAGCTTGGCGCGGCCAGGTGGCAACACCACCGGTTTCATGGCATTCGAATACAGTATCAGCGGGAAATGGCTGGAACTGCTCAAGCAGATCGCGCCAAGCGTCACGCGAGTGGCGGTGCTTCGCGATTCCAGCATTACCTCTGGGATCGGGCAATTCGGCGTCATCCAAGCCATGGCGCCGTTGCTCAAGGTTGAGATAAGTCATGTCAACAACGAGCGTGACGCTACCGAGATCGAGCACGCGATCAAGAGCTTCGCGCGCTTTTCGAATGGCGGCCTGATCATTACAGCGAGCGGGGTGGGGTATATTCATCTCAATCTGATCGTCAAGCTTGCGGCGCAACACAGGCTACCCGCTATCTACTACGAACGCGCCTTCGTTGCTGCCGGCGGCTTGATGTCCTATGGGCCTGATCTGGTCGATCAGTTCCGACGGGCCGCCAGCTACGTCGATCGCATCCTCAAGGGCGAGAAGCCGGCCGACCTGCCGGTGCAGGCGCCGACCAAGTACGAAACGGTGCTCAACCTCAAGACCGCCAAGGCGCTCGGGCTCGACGTGCCGCCGTCCGTGCTCGCCCGCGCCGACGAGGTGATCGAATGATCGGGCGGCGTGAGTTTATCACCCTGCTCGGCGGCGCTGCGGCCGCGTGGCCGCTCGCCGCGGGCGCGCAACAGGCAGCAAGGGTGCCGCGGATCGGATGGATCACGATCGGCAGGCCCGCAGGATCGGAGTTCTTTGACGCCTTTCGGCAGGGACTGCGGCAGTTGGGCTATGTCGAGGGTCAATCCATCATCATCGAGCCGCGTTGGCCAGCTGACATCGGTGATCGCGTGCCGGATCTGCTGCGCGAACTGCTGGCGCTCAATGTACAGGTTATCGTGGCCCAGGGAGCGATCGTGCCCGTCGTGCGCCGAGCAATCGATTCGACTCCGGTGGTGTTCGGTTATAGCGGCGATCCGGTAGAGGCCGGGCTGGTGAATAGCTTCAGCCGCCCGGGCGGAAATTTCACCGGCGCAACATTCATGTCCTACGAGGTGAATGCGAAGCGGGTCGAGCTGCTACGTGAGGCGTTTCCGCACGTCACGCGCGTGGCGATATTGTCCAACCCGTTGCATGCGGGCGCGCAACGCGAGCTGAAAGAATCCGAGCAGGGCGCCGACTGGCTCGGCCTTGGGCTTTCTTTTGCTCAAATGCAGTCGGCCGCCGAGGTCCAGCCGGCGCTTGAGCGCATACGTGCTGCGGGCGCCGAAGCAATGATCGTCCTGCCTGATGGGCTGGTCATGCAGCATCGGAAGCAAATCATTGAATTTGCAGCACTGCAGCGTATTCCCGTTATTTCCGGATGGTCCGAATTCGCCAAATCGGGCGGCACCATGACCTATGGGCCCAACCTCAAGGCTTCATTCGAGCGGCTCGCGATATATGTCGACAAGATCCTTAAAGGCGCGAATCCGGGCGAGTTGGCGGTCGAGCAACCGACCAAGTTCGAGTTGGTGATCAATCTCAAGGCGGCCAAGGCGATCGGCCTCGACGTGCCGCCGATGCTGCTTGGGCGCGCCGACGAGGTGATCGAGTGAGGAGGCGAGAGTTCATCACGTTGCTCGGCGGCGCGGCGGTCGCGTGGCCGCTCGCGGCGCGCGCACAGCAACCGGCATTGCCGGTGATCGGGTTCCTTAACCCTACATCGCCTGACACGTACGCGGACCGTCTGCGCGCATTTCGCCAAGGCCTAAAGGAGACCGGGCACGTCGAGGGTGAGAACGTGGCGGTCGAATACCGCTGGGCCGAGAATCAAATCGATCGACTGCCGGAGCTGGCGGCCGAATTGGTTCGCCGGAGGGTTGCCGCGATCGCTGCGTTCGGAACTGCTGCGTTGCCCGCCAAGGCGACTACCACAACGATACCAATCGTCTTCGGCGTCGGTGAGGACCCGGTCAGGCTTGGTCTTGTCGCCAGCCTCGCCCGGCCGGGCGACAATGTGACAGGTATCAGTTTTCTCAATACTGAGTTGGTGGCAAAGCGCCTGGAACTCCTGCGTGAGCTGGTGCCCGCAGCCACTCG
>VAZQ01000146.1 GCA_005883115.1 Alphaproteobacteria bacterium
AACGGGATCGAGAATATAGCGGTCGACTCGCAGTTCGGATTCAACTCAGCCGTCGTCCTGCGGACGCTCAAGCTCAAGGATCTGCCATGGAATGGCTGGCTCCGACTGGGCATCGACATCCGCGCAACCGCAGCCTGGAACCCGGTTGCCGGGTTCACGGACGCGCCCGGCCGGCTGGTGTGGGCGATCGTCGGCGACGATGCGTTTTTAGCCGTCCCGTACAACAGTCTGTGGGCTCCCAATCGCGCGGAGGTTCGGCCTACGGAGCAATCGACGCGGCAATCCATCCGTGTCCCCGCCGATGCCCTCGTGCCGGAGCCCGGCACCGGCCGGCTCGTTCCGATCGGCGTTGGCGGGAGCGCGATGACCAAAGTCGTGTACCGTGTCCTGGCATCGTCATTCCAGGACGGCAGCGAAATGGAGACCGCCGACTTGATCTACCCTTACGCCTTTGCGTACCGATGGGGTAGCTCGCCGGCCGCCGCGACCTTCGATGCCGAGGTTTCCGCCGCGACCAGCCTGATGCGGGACCGCCTCAAGGGTGTCCGCGTCATTCGCGTGGAGGAATCGAAGCTCCCGATCGCCGATCTCGTCTTCACCTATCGCTCGCCAATCGTGGAGGTTTATGTCGACGCCATCCCGACCGACGAGCATGAGGATGCGCTGGTGGCGCCGCCGTGGAGCTCGGTGCCGTGGCACGTGCTGGCGCTGATGGAAGCCGCCGTCGAGCGCGAAATCGCGGCTTTCTCGCAAAGCGAGGCCAAGCGGCGCAATTTGCCGTGGCTCGACCTCGCACGCGATCCTGCACAGTGCGACAAGCTGCGCGCGTTGATCAAGGAATTCGCCACGGCCGGCTACCGACCGGAGGCGCTCGAAAGCCTGGTGAGCGCGCAAGCCGCGACCGCACGCTGGCAGGCGCTCGATCAATTCGTCGAAGCCAACAACCAATTGCTCGTGACCAATGGTCCCTACCGGCTCAGGAGCTTCTCGCCCGACGTCTACACATTCGACGTCATTCGCGAGTTCACCTATCCGGTTGGCCTTGGCACGTTCGACTTCTATGCCTATCCAGCCAAGGCATTCGTGACGCGGGTCGAGCACATCGGCAATCGCATTCTGGTGACGGCCGACGCCGAGATCGCGCTCAAGCAGCAGCGCGATCGCCGCATCGTTCGGGTGTCGCTCAGGCGCGACACGCTGCGCGAGATGCTGCCGATCCGGCCGGTGGCACGGTACGTTCTCCTCGGCGAGAATGGCGGGGTGGTCGCAGCCGGGGGCGCGAGCCGGGAAGGCGACGGACGCTTTGCGGTGTCGCTGCCGCCGAATCTCCCGGCAGGCAATTACACAGTCTTCACGGCTATCTTTCTCGACGGCAACACGATCAATCCGACCATCGGCCGCATGGACTTTCGGAGCAACTGAGACAGTGGAGGGAAATCCGAGGCGCCGCAGTTCGCGTCAGAAGATCTGAGACGCCACAGATCGCGTGAGGAAGAACGATGACGATCTTCATCATCCAATTGCTCAATTCATTTTTCTACGCAGCGGTTTTGTTTCTGATCGCCGCGGGCCTGAGCCTCATCTATGGTGTCATGCGCATCGTCAACCTCGCCCATGGGACGCTCTATGCGCTCGGTGCCTACGTCTCGGCCTGGGTCGTCGGCGGGGCGGTCGGCCATGCGGCGAGCGGTACGCTCGGCCTTGCCGGCCTCCTGCTCCTGCTGCCCGTCGGCGCCGTCGCGATCGCGGTCGTGGGCGCGGTGATCGAGCCCATGCTGCTGCGTCCGCTCTACCGACGGCCGGAGGAGTACCATCTGCTGGTCACGTTCGGCCTGCTCATGATCCTCGAAGACGCCATGAAGTTCCTGTTCGGCGGCACGCCGCTCACCGCCGGATCGATCATGGATCACATGGGCAGCATCCCGATCGGCCGGCTGCTCTATCCGACCTACAACCTGTTCGTCATCGCCATTGGGCTGATCGCCGCTCTCGGCCTGTGGTGGTTCATCTACCGTACCAAGTTCGGCGTCATCCTGCGCGCCACTTCGCAGGATCGGCGCATGGCCGCAGCGCTCGGGATCAATGTCAGCCGTGTCTACGTGCAAGCCTTCGCCATCGGCTGCTTCATGGCAGGGTTGGGCGGCGCGGTCGTGGTGCCGGCGCAGGCCGCCGTGCTCGGCATGGGCATTGAGGCCCTCATCTTGGCGTTCGTTGTCGTGGTGATCGGCGGGCTCGGGAGCCTCGAAGGCGCACTGGCCGGTGCACTGATCGTCGGCCTCGTCCGCACCGCCGGCATCCAGTTCTTCCCTGAGATCGAGCTTGCCGTGCTCTACCTGATCGCGACCGCGGTCCTGCTCATTCGCCCGACCGGACTGTTTGGGAGGGCATGACGATGAGCCTCGCCGTCGCAAAAAAAGCCGCGATCACGAGCACTGGCCCGTCTGCTTGGCGGCCGGCTGTGGTCGCGCTCGCAATACTCCTTGTGCTCGCGATGCTGCCGAGTTTGGTCGATCCCTACCAGACGGTGCTGCTCACCTATGGCCTGATCATGGCCATCGCGGCGCTCGGCTTCAATCTGCTGCTCGGCTATACCGGACTCTTGTCGTTCGGCCATTCTGCCTATTTCGGCGCCGGCGCCTATACGGTTGCGTTCATCGTACGCGACCTCGGCGCGCAATCCATGGAGCTCTGCATCGTCGGCGGGCTCCTGGGCACGCTGCTCATCTCCGCGCTGTTCGGGTTCGTCTGCGTACGGCACACGCGCATCTTCTTCAGCATCTTGACACTGGCATTGTCGCAGGTGTTGTGGAGCCTTGCCTTCAAGTTCTTCTGGGTGACCGGCGGCACCGACGGCATCCGCGTCGCCTCTGCCAAGCTCACGCTGCTCGGCGGTCTCGTCAACTTCGCCGGCCCCGGCTCGTTCCAACGCTTCGTTTTCGCCTACTATTATTATGTACTTGGACTGTTCGCGTTGGCGACGGTCATCATGTGGGTCGTCGTGCATTCGCCGTTCGGCAAAGCGCTGCAGGCAATTCGCGACAACGAGACGCGCGCGAGCTTCGTCGGCATATCAGTGCGGCGCTACCGCTGGATCGCCTTCGTGATATCGGGCGCGTTCACCGGTCTTGCCGGCATCCTCTGGGTTCCGCTCAATGGGCTGACCACGCCCGACATCCTTTATTGGCCGTTCTCGGGCGAGATCGTGTTCATGAGCGTGCTCGGCGGGTTCCGTACGTTCACCGGGCCGATCGTCGGCGCTGTGGTGTTCAACTATCTCAAGACCTATGCGGTCGCGAGCACGGAATATTGGCAGCTCCTGCTCGGCGTGGTGCTCGTGGTCCTGGTGTTAGCGCTGCCGTCGGGCATCGTGGGGACGGCCGCGCGCCTTGCGGCCAGGTTTACGAGGGGGACCTCATGAGCCTGCTCGAGACGGTCCATCTCAAGAAGTACTTCGGCGATACGCATGCTGTCGACGACGTCAATTTGACCATTGAGGAGGGCGAGTTCATATCGCTGGTCGGCCCCAATGGG
>VAZQ01000147.1 GCA_005883115.1 Alphaproteobacteria bacterium
TCGATCGCGGTAACCTCGAAGCCCCGCCGTTGCAGTTCCAGCGCCTGCTTACCGGTACCGGCCCCGATTTCGAGAACGCGCGCGCCGACAGGAAAGAACGAAGCGATCGTGTCTAATTCCGCCCCTCTGATTGCGTCGAGGTGATCAAGCGAGAACACAGCAGTACAATGCCTGATTGGACGTGATGAAACCAGCAGTGTAGCCGAGCGCCGCCCTCGTGGCCAAGCGCGGACGCCGATGGACCGACATTTCGGGCCCGCTGCAAGCGACACTCGCGGGTTCGGAGGCTTTCAGCCGGTTCGGCGATAGAGGTACTCGTCGCAGCCCGATCCGAAGATACCGGTCGTCAAGGGTGTGTCCGTGGCGCGGACACGTGCGAGGCCGAGCCGCTGCATCAACGCGTCCACTTCCGGCGCTAGGATCGACTCATAAGGATAGCCGCCCATCCAGTCGTGCACATCATGCATGAAGTCCATTCCGCGGACGCTGTGATAGTTGGCGACATGAGACTGAAAGTCACGGCCCGTCAGGAAGAACGCCGTCCGCAAAAGCGCGACATAGACGGCACGCGCGCGCCGTTGCGCTTCCAACGACGCCCCGCTGTACCACCGCTTTTCCCGCCGCCAAAGGCCACACATCAGGGTGCGATGATAGAGCGCGAATGCGAATACGCCACCCGCTGCGACCAGGCGAGCGGCGGCACCCAATGCGTCACGCATGGCTCCGGTGTGATGCAGGACCCCCCAAGCATAGACCACGTCGAACGTGCCGAGACTGCGCACATACTCGGCATCCAGGATCGAGCCTTGTTCGATCGTCCATTCGCCGTTACCGGCGAAATAGCGGTCGCGCAATCGTGCGGTACAGAGTACGGAGTCGTCGTCAAAATCGAACGAATGCACGCGCGCTCCGAGTTTGCGAGCGGCGAGCGAAAATAGCCCGCTCCCTGAGCCAATATCGAGAAAGCTCAACCCCGCGAGGGTATCGCGTTCGAGCGAGCGTCGAAGCGAACGTTCTGCCTCGGTAAGCTGACTCGCGCTGAGACTGCGAGCGAAGTCGAGCCAGTTGTCGCCAAATCGGAAACGACGATCGCCAACTTGCCTGTTCGACATTTCCTGATGACCTGGTCTTGCGGCCCGGGCCACAAGATAGCGGGTTCGGTCTCGCGATGGCAATGCAACAGCGAAAGCAGACCCTTGCTGTGCGATATTCGCCGGAATGCTATTGTGTGGACGGTCGCGTTGGGCGAACAGCAAAGCAATGATCGAGCAGGCCATTGAGCGTCTCTGGGTCATCGGACCGATCGCTCTTGTCGCGTTTTTCCTCAGTTTGGGACTCGTGCTGCTGCTGCGGCCATGGCTCGCGCGCTATGCAATGGTGCGGCCGAACGCCCGCTCGTCCCATCACCAGCCGACGCCGCAAGGCGGGGGCATCGCGGTCGTGGTCGCGACGCTCTTAGTCGCCTGGGGTGCCGCTGCCTTGTCGCCCGCCCTCCTGCAGAATCAGGGCGGTCAATTCCTGGCGGTGACCGCGGCAACCGCGCTGCTGGCAGTGGTGGGCGCGATCGACGACATGCGCTCCTTGCCGGCTGCGGCGCGGCTCGCCATGCAATGCATCGCCGTCGGCGCCGTGATCGCGGCGCTGCCGAACGAGTTGCAAATCCTGCCGCACGCGCCCTGGTCGATCGAGCGCGCGTGCCTTTTTCTCGCCGCGGTGTGGTTCGTCAATCTCGTCAATTTCATGGATGGCATCGACTGGATGACTGTGGCCGAAGTCGTACCGGTGACAGGGGCCATCCTGCTGCTTGGTCTTGCCGGGGCGGTCGCACCGTTGCCTGCCCTCGTGGCTGCCGCACTCCTTGGCGCGATCGTTGGCTTCGCGCCATTCAACAAGCCCGTAGCGCAGATCTTTCTAGGCGATGTGGGCAGCTTACCGATCGGGCTTCTCCTCGGCTGGCTCTTGCTACGGCTCGCCGCAACGGGTCATCTCGCGGCGGCACTTATCCTGCCCCTCTATTATCTCGCTGATGCCACGATCACCCTCGTGTGGCGGATGGCGAGACGTGAACCGATTTGGCACGCCCATCGGACGCATTTTTACCAGCGCGCCAGTGATCACGGGCTTAGCGTGCTGAAGATCGTCACTCGCGTCTTTCTGGTCAATCTGGTGCTCGCCGGGTTCGCGTTCATCACTGTCGCGGCTCACAATCTCGTCGTGTCGCTGGCGATGCTGAGTGCCGCTGCCGCAATCGTTTGTTGGCTGCTTGCAGTTTTTGCGAGCGGCAGGCAAGGACGTTAGCGGATTTTGCTATCGCTGGCGCTAAGCACGCGATCGCTAGTCGCCCGATTCAATCAGATTGAAGGGTACAGGTGCTTGAGTTTGATACGTGCGTTGGCGGTTGTGAAGTGCCAATCGGCCTTGGCGTGGTTTGCATTGCGGTCGTGTTCCCAGGCGGCGACCTCCTCGATGAGGAGTTGTTTATCGGGGATGCGGCGGTCGAGGCACTGGGACGATAGAACGCCAAGTTCGGACTCGGCGAGATCGAGCCAGCTGCCGTGTTTTGGCGTGTAGTGCCATTCGAAACGCTCCACCAGTCGCCGGGCTTCGGGGGCCGGAAAGGCCTCGTAGAGTGAAGCCTTGCTGTGGATGTTGAGGTTGTCCTGGACCAGGACGATGATTTTCGCTTTGGCGAAGTGAATATCGGCCAGCTCTTTCAAGACATGAGCATAATCCACGGCGGTATGGCGGTCCGTGACCTTGACGTGGCGCCAGCCTTCGAGCGGCGCGAACATCATGAAGAGGTTGGCAGTGCCGTTGCGTTTGTACTCGTAGTCGCAACGGGCCGGGCGGCCCGCTTTCATCGGGATCGGCACGCGCGTCTCACCGATGAGTTGCTTCGAGGTCTCGTCGAGGCAAACCAGCGGGCGGTCAGGATCATGTGGCCGCGTGTAGACGGCCAGCACGTCCTCCATGGCCGCTACGAACGAGCTGTTGGCCTTCGGTGGGATGACCCAGTGTTGGCGGCGATGGGGTTGGAGAAGGTTTTTTTTAACGCCCGCCCGATCGTGCTGTCGCTGGCGCGATCGACGATGTTGAGTTCCACCACTTTGCTCTCCAGCAACCGCAAGGTCCAGCGCACCCGCCCCTTGGGCGGTTTGGAACACGCCAGGGCGATCAACTTGGCTTCCTTCTCGCCGTCAAAGATCGGCGGAACCGCTGGCGCCGCACGTTGCTTGCGGCTCAACACCGCCTCAACGCCCTCTTCCACCAATTGCTTGCGGACCCGGTAAACCATCGACGCGCTGGTCTCCAGGGCCGCAATGATCTTGCTGTCGCTCCAACCATCACCGGCTTCCGAGACATCCGCCTTCAACAGAATCCGCGCTTTCAGCAGCCGTTGCGCCGGGCTTTTTCCTTTCCGAATCAAGCTTTCCAACTGTTCGCGTTCTTCCACGCTCAGCCGCACAACATATCTCTTCACAAACTTCTCGCGCGCCGCCATAGTCCCCTCCGTCGCTTGCACCGCGACGGAAGCGAATCACTAAATCCTTTCAAATTGGTTGAAGCGGG
>VAZQ01000148.1 GCA_005883115.1 Alphaproteobacteria bacterium
GCCCGCCGGCGTCGGGGTGATCGCCGAAACCAGGATCAGCTTGCCGTTTGGCCGATCTTTCAGGGCTTTGATGAAGTCCATCGACACCTTGGCTTTGTAGTGGCCGTAAGGCTCGAGGTCCTCCGGTCCAATACCGAGCTTTTCCCGCGCGATGTCGATGATCGGCCGCATCTTGGCGGCCTGCGCGATCTCGATGTCGGAGCGCGGATTCGTGTGCTGCGAGGCCGTGATCGGTGCCTTGGCGGCGGCGGCTTGGGTCGGCGTCATGCGAACCTCGTTCCAGTGGTGAGCTTGGCATTGGCGGCGAATTCGCCGGCCGCGACCTTGGGGCCATCGGCGGTCTTCACGCGCAAAACTTTGATCCGGCCGTCGGCGCACACGACGGTAAAGCCCTCGGGCGAGACCTCGACGATCTCGCCCATTTTCCCGCCGATTCCCTTGGGGTCGCGCGCCGGCAACGGCTTTGACTCGAAGATCTGCACCGCCTTGCCCTCGAGCGCCGTCCACGCGCCCGGCGCCGGGTTGCAGCCGCGGATGAGGTTGTGGATCTGCCGCCAAGGCTTGCCCCAGTCGATACGGGCGTTGTCGCGCCCGCAGCGGCCCTCGTAGGTCGCCTGCGCGTGATCCTGCTTGATGCGCGGGGCCTTGCCGGCCTTGACCAGATCGACTGCCTCCAGCATCGCCTCGACTCCCATGGGAAACAGCCGGTCGAAATAGACCGAGCCGAGCGAATCGTCGGGACCGATATGGGTCTTCTTCTGCAGCAGCACGTCGCCCGTATCGAGCCCGTTGTCGGGCCAGAAGATCGACAGCCCGGTCTCGGTGTCGCCCTCGATGATCGGCCAATTGATCGCGCTCGGCCCGCGATATTTCGGGAGCAGCGAGGGATGATATTGGATCGATCCCTTGGTCGGAATCGTGAGGAACTCTTCCGGCACGAACAGCGTGACGAAAGCCATCACCTGCAGATCCGGCTTGAGCGCCTTGAACTCTTGCCACACCTCGGGCTTGCGGTAGGAGGCCGGCTGATAGACCGGAAGCTTCGCCGCGAGTGCGGCCTCCTTGAGCGGATCGGCCTTTGCGCCCTCCTTCTCCGGCGCGGCATAGACGGCGACGACGTCCTCGCCGCGCTTGCGCAGCGCTTCCAAAACCGCCTTACCGAAGGCCTGTTGGCCGTGCACCACGATACGCATTAAACACCCTTTCCCATCCTTCGCGTTATCGCCGGGCTTGACCCGGCGATCCATCCAAAACGATTCATGCGTAGAGGATGGATGCCCGGGCCAAGCCAGGCCAAGCCCGGGCATGACGGGTCACGGATCACGCCGCCTCGGCGCGCGCACCTTTCTCCGCAGCCGTGATCGCGCCCGAGGATTTGATTTCGGCAATCTCCGCAGCGCTGTAGCCGAGCTCCTTGGCGAGAATTTCCTCGGTGTGCTCGCCGAGAAGCGGTGCGCGTTTCACTTCGGTGATGGAATCCGACATCTTTACGGGGTTGCCGACGGTCAGATACTTGCCGCGCGTGGGGTGATCGACTTCGACCACCGTGCCGGTCTTGCGCAGCGACGGCTCCTCGGCGATCTCCTTCATCGACAGGATTGGTCCGACCGGAATGTCGACGGCGTTGCAGATGTCCATGACCTCGAACTTTGTCTTGGTCATGGTCCATTGCTCGATGGTGTTGAAGATGTGGCGCAGCCGCGGCAAGCGCGCCGGCGGCGTGGCATAGTCCGGATCGGTCTTCCAGTCGGGCTTGCCGATGAGATCGCAGATCGCTCCCCACACCGGCGCCTGGGTGATGAAGTAGATATAGGCATCGGGATCATTCTCCCAGCCCTTGCACTTGAGGATCCAGCCGGGCTGGCCGCCACCGGAATCGTTGCCGGCGCGCGGCACCGCCGGCCCGAACGGAATGCCTTCGCCATATTGGCTGTATTCGGTGAGCGGGCCGTGTGCCAGGCGCTGTTGATCGCGTAGCTTGACGCGCGCGAGGTTGAGCACGCCGTCCTGCATAGCGCAGAGCACGCGCTGGCCGCGGCCGGTACGGATGCGCTGGTAGAGCGCACTCACGATGCCGAACGCGAGATGCAGCCCCGTGCCGCTATCACCGATTTGCGCGCCGGTGACGAGCGGCGGGCCGTCGCGGAAGCCAGTGGTCGAGGCGGCGCCGCCGGCGCATTGCGCGACGTTCTCGTAGACCTTGCAATCCTCGTAAGGCCCCGGGCCGAAGCCCTTGACCGAGGCGACGATCATGCGCGGATTGGTCTTGTGGATGTACTCCCAGGTCAGGCCCATGCGGTCGAGCGTGCCGGGTGCGAAATTCTCCACCAGCACGTCGCAGCGCTTGATCAACCGTTCGAGCACTTCCTTGCCCTTGGGATGCTTGGAGTCGATGGTGATCGAGCGCTTGTTGCCGTTGAGCATCGTGAAATAGAGGCTGTCGGCGCCCTTCACGTCGCGCAGCTGACCGCGCGTGATGTCGCCGACGCCGGGCCGCTCGACCTTGATCACGTCGGCGCCCATATACGCGAGCAGCTGCGTGCAGGTCGGGCCCGCTTGCACATGCGAGAAATCGAGAATGCGCACGCCCTCGAGCGCCTTGCCGGCCTGGCCGTACGGCTTGGTCGAGGGCTTCGGCACACCGTTCGCGACGACCTTCTTCGACGCTGACTTTTTCGCTTTCAGCTTCGCGACCTTCTTCGACGCCGTCTTGGATTTGGACTTAACTTTCGTTTTGGCTTTCTTGCTCGTTGCCATTGTCGTTTCCTCTGAGAATTCAATTGATGTGGCCGATTTATTTCTTGCGAAGCACGCTTTGCGGGTTGAGGTTGCCGATGCGGCCGCTTTCGCTGCCCGCTGCCGGATCGATCACCGCGTTGATGAGGGTCGGCTTGCCGGAATCCATGGCTTTGTTCACGGCGCGGCTCAATTCGTCGGGCGTCGTCACGTGGGCTCCAACGCCGCCGAACGCTTCGATGATCTTGTCGTAGCGCGCATCCTTGACGAAGGCTGTGGTCGCTGGATCCGGACCGCCGCTGGGATTGACGTCGGTTCCGCGATAGATGCCGTTATTATTGAAGACGACGATGCAAACCGGAAGGTTGTATCGGCAAATCGTCTCCACCTCCATTCCGCAGAAGCCAAATGCGCTGTCGCCTTCGACGGCGAGCACGCGGTTGCCGGTCTCCACAGCCGCCGCGATGGCGAAACCCATGCCGACGCCCATGACGCCCCAGGTGCCGACGTCGAGCCGTTTGCGCGGCTTGTACATGTCGATGACGCCACGCGCGAGAT
>VAZQ01000149.1:0-727 GCA_005883115.1 Alphaproteobacteria bacterium
CGCTAAGAGGTCGGCCGGAACAATCACAGTCACGGTCGCAAGCGACGCCAACGGCGATTACGCCTTTCCAGCGGATCGATTAGAGCCGGGCCGTTACGAGCTCACGATCAGGGCGGCCGGCTATGGTCTAGATGGTTTAGGCCTCGTCGAGCTCGCGCCCGGCAAGGCGACGAGGGCCGACCTGCGGCTCGTGTCTACTCCGGTCACGACCGACCGACTGACGAATTCCGAGTGGATGGTGAGCGTGCCGGGGCCCGAGGACCTCAAAAGGGCGCTGCTCAACTGCGCGGATTGCCATTCGCTTCGCAGGATATTCGAGTCCAAACACACGGCGACTGATTTCCTCAAAGTGTTCGAGCAGCGGCTCGTCGGCGAGCACCGGCGGCCGGCCGTCAACCCTGCCATCGCAGAAAAGCTCGCGGACTATCTCGCGAGCGTCAATCTCAGCCGGCAGTCTACGCATGACTTCGAGCCCAAAATCGCCCCGCGTCCCACCGGACGCGCCACGCGGGTCATCATCACGGAATATGATCTTCCGCGGAAAGAGATTCAGCCCCACGACGTCATTGTCGATCCCGCCGGCATGGTCTGGTTCTCGCATTTCGGCGAGCAGTTCCTGTCCAAGCTCGATCCGAAAACCGGGAAGGTAACGGATTTCCCGATTCCCGTGCAGAAACCCAATCATCCCAAAGGAACCCTCGATCTCGAGATCGACGCAGACGGCTAT
>VAZQ01000149.1:761-7577 GCA_005883115.1 Alphaproteobacteria bacterium
CGAGACCTTCCAAATTTTCCCTGTGCCGGACGAATGGCAGACGGACGCCACGCAGCAGTCGCACTTCTCGGTCGCGGCCACGAACATCGATGGCAAGGCTTGGGTCAAGAACACGGACCGCTCGCAGGTCATGCGGCTCGACCTCGCAACGGGCAAATACGAGAACCTCGGGAGCTTCCGCGATCCGGCCAACAATCGGCCGATCGGCATCTACGGGATCTATGCCGATCAGCAGAACAACATCTATATCCTCGAGTTCCCATTTGGCGGCATCGGCAAGATCGACGCGAAGACCGGCAAGCTCGCGTTCTATCCGACACCGACGCCCAACGCGCGGGCGCGGCGCGGGCGCGTCGATTCGCAGAATCGACTATGGTTTGCCGAGTATGGCGCCAATGGCGTTGGCATGTTCGATCCCGACACCCAGACCATCACCGAATGGAAGAAGCCGCTTGCGTGGGAAGCGCCCTATGACGTTCTCGCCGACCACAACGGCGAGGTCTGGGAGGTCAATACGTTCTCCGACCGCGTCGGCCGGCTCGATCCCAAGAGCGGTGAATGGACGAATTATCTCCTGCCGCGCTCCAGCAACATTCGGCGGGTGTTTGTCGACGACCGCAAATCGCCGGTGACGGTGTGGATCGGCAACAATCTCGGCGCGGCGGCAATCAAGGTCGAACCGCTTGACTAACGTTGGCAGGGCCGCTTTGCGCCAGCAATGAGTGCTCGGTTGCCTGAGATGTGATAGGTATCGGTCATGATTCCTCTGGCCGTTCCAATTGCGTTTGCGGTCTTGGCGCTTGTCGCGTGGGGATATGAGGCGCGCGCGCGGCGCGCCTACGAGGCGACGTTGAGCGCAGCGGAGAAACGGCAATTTCGTGCGTTGCGCAGAGTCCATCCGTCAAGATCGCGGGCCATCATAGCCCTCAAGGAAGCCGAGACAGCGGTTGCGGCTTCGCCGGATCTCGAATTGCAGGCGGCAAAAAGCATGACCCGCAGCCGCGATCGGAAGCGCCAGGCAAAGCGGGATAAAACAAGCCTCAAAGATCCAAGGCCGGCGCGAAGTAAAGCCTAGAGCGAGTAAACCGCTCCTATAGGCGGTGCCTCCAACATAACCGCGCGCCCCGCGCCGCACGCACGGCGCTAGCCTTGGCCCTAAGTCCGTTTGTCCTCAGTGAATTCAGCTGGGCAAGTCGAGGCGGTAGAACCGCGCTGCCGTGGCACAAAAGAGATCGCCTTTCTCGGTCTCAGTGGTGCCTTTCGCCAGAAGCTTGCAGGCATTCCAGAACACCGGATAGCTGTAGGAGCCTTTGTCGACGGGGAAGTTGCTCTCGAACATGCATCGCGACGGGGAGAAGGCATCGATGCAGGTCTCGGTATAGGGGCGCCAGGTGTTCGCCAGCGTCTCGGATGATGGGGGCTCGGGCTGCTCGTGGAATCCGAAACCGCCCATGCGCATGCCAAGCCCGCCGAGTTTGACGTAAACATTCGGGCAGGCGGCGAGCGCTTTGATCGACGCGGCCCAGCCTGGAAACACGTCCTTGTGCTTGCCGGCATAGGCACCAATTCCAATCGGCCCGCCGACGTGATTGAGCACGATCTTCGTCTCCGCAAAGGCGCGCGCGAGATCGCGAAGTTCGTCGATCTGCGGATGATAGAGCCAGGCGTCGAAGGAGAGGCCGAGCCGGCCGAGGACGGCGAAGCCCTCGCGAAAGTTTTTGTCGGCCAAGAGACCACGCGGCGGGCTATACGCCGGATTGCGGATCGATGCGTCGGCATCCCAGGCAGCGATGTGGCGGATGCCGCGAAAGCGATTACCGCCGGCGCGGATGTGGGCGGCGAGCACCGGCCCGACCCGACTGCCTAATGTGAGATCCGCATGGCCGACAATGCCGGCGCAATGCCTGGTCTTGCCGTAGATGCCGCTCGCGCTCATGGCTGCGATACCGTTGACGAACTCGGTTTCGCCTACCGGGCGCATTTCGACCGGTCCGGCGGCGCGCGGCATGGCGCGCGCCTGCACGAACACGGTGGCGAGGATGTTGTGGCCGCTGCTCGTATCCGCCAGCAATTCGTCGAGCAGATAGCGCCAGCCGGGCCGGTCCCAGAGATGATGATGAGGATCGACGATCGGCAGATCGGGCTCGAGGATCGGCTCTTTGCGCCGGTCGAGCCAGTCCGGGCGGACGGGAAGATAATAAGGCGTTGTCGCGGAGATCGAGGCGATCGACACGCTCCCTCCAGACGGTAGCATCGCAACTGCGCGCGACCTACGATAGCACGTCACCTCGTCCGGGTGGTGCAGGCATAAGACAAGGAAGGCAGGTGCTCATGCCGATCAGCTCAAAGTATCTCTTTGTGGTGAGCATGGATGTCGATCCTGACAAAGAGGCGCTCTTCAACGAGGTCTACGACACCGAGCACGTCCCCAATCTGCTCAAGGTACCCGGGGTGCGGGCAGTGACGCGGATGGCGGGAGAGCACTTTGCCGTGAGCATCGGCGGCGCGGAGAAAAAGGTTGTGCACGAGGGCCCGCGCTACAGTGCAGTTTACGAAATTGATGATCCTCGCGTCCTTACCAGCCCGGAGTGGACCAAGGCTGTCGAACAAGGCCGCTGGCCGGGCCAGGTGCGGCCCTTCACGCGCAACCGGCGACATGCGCTTTACAAGCTGCGCTAGCAAACCCCAGCCAGCAACGTCTTCACGTCGCGGGGCACCGATGTCTGCCGGAATTTCGAGGCTGATCGCGCGTACGCGCTGAACGGTGACGCCATGGCTGCTCGTTCGCCTGACTCAGTCATGTCGAAGCATTCCCTATTTGGCCCTAATTGCGACAGCCTGCCGTCACGCTTTGGCCAAGGTGCTAGCGTGCGTTAAGGTCTGCGGCATGGGAGGTCAGACGGGGGAGACTAAAATGGCCAAAGTGCTGGACGACGTTTTGCCGGCTGCGCTCTCGCCGGGTTTTCGGCCTGACCCTTCGGCGTTGGCAGATCGCGACCGCCGGGAAGCGTTGCGCGATCAGCAAAGTATCACGGCAGCATTCTTTGGTGATCCGCTGCCGGGTCTGTCGGCGCTCGATCGGCGACGACGCAGCGAACGAGCTCACTGAAAGCCAGACGTCTAGGGCGCTATTGGTCTAGGCCGCCGCACAGCGCGCGGCCATCTCATAGCGCGGGCTCAAAGCTGCTTGATCGGCCTTCGCGAGCCGTCATACGCATTTTATTTACGGTCTTTCCGGGCCGACGTATTTCACTCGCCCCCCTTCCATTTGGCGAGTGGAAAGATGTCGGGGACTTCACTGCCCTTGTGAGTCCATGGATCGACCGTCCAGAGTTCGTTGGTCTTGTGATCCTTGATCATCGCCGTGTTGTGCGGGCCCTCGGTGAATAAGAACCGAGAGACGGGCGCGGCAATCGTGTGGTGCCGCAGCAGTTTGAGCTCGTTGAGAATGAGCAGGAGTGCGTTCGTATTGTTGGTCGTATCGATGCAGTCGAATTGACCGCGGTTGCCCGCCAAGCCGATGAGCGGGCCGGCCCGCGCGACGCGCGTCGTGGTGCCGGTCAAGGGCGCGATGCGCCGTTCGAACCAGGCTTCGGTGCGTCCGATGGCAGCTCTTTCCGCCTGCGCCGAGGCAGAGCCCGACGTCATGATCGCGGCCATCTGGGCGTGGTCGGCGCGCGTAAGACCGATCTCGGTGCGGAAGGCGCACCCGAAGCCGTGGCAAATGACGACCCGGTATGGGGTCGGCGAGGCGAGCGACCACTCTCTGAGCATGGCCGTCACGCCGGGATCAACCTCGCCGGCAAGGGCGGGCGCCGCAGCGATCCACAACGCGGCGAGCACCACGACGGAATAGCGCACGCCTCCCTCCCCGCGAATCCCTCGACGAATCGACAGAGCACTCGATCAGCGGCAAAGGTGCGGCCGGCCATAAGGCACGGCATCATTTTTGCGGAAGCGTGACTTATTTGCCAGCCAGCCGGACAGGCAGGTAGTGCCGACGGCGAGACGACGCGAGTAGCAGCGCGCTTTGGCCGCAGCGGACGCGCCGGTTTGCGAACTCGAATCCCTTCCGGACGCCTTGGCGGGCCGGTATAGAATCTCGCTTTAGCGCCTGCAAAATGCGCGAGCATATCGGGGATGTGCCATGACGATTGACCGCCGACGATTCTTGGAACTGGCAGGGGGTGCTGCCTTAGCGCCGGCGCTCTCGCATTCCGCTTGGGCGCAGGGCTACCCGGCGCGACCAGTGCAGTTGGTCGTCGCGTACCCGCCTGGCAGCGGCCCCGACATCATCGCGCGTCTTACCGCCCAGCATCTGTCGGAGCGGCTCGGCCAGCAGTTCATCGTTGAGAACAGGCCGGGCGCCAGCACCAATATCGGCACCGAATACGTCGCGAAAGCCGAGCCCGACGGCTACACGATCCTGTTGCCGGTCTCGACCAACGCAGTCAACGTAGCGCTCTATCGCAATCTCAATTTCGATTTCATCCGCGACATCGCGCCGATCGCAGGGATTGCCAAAACGCCGTTCATCATCGTCGTACCGCCATCGTTTCCGGCCGCAACCCTTTCGGAGTTCACTGCTTATCTCAAAGGCAATCCCAATAAGGTCAACGTAGCCTCGAATGGCATCGGAAGCTCGCCGCATGTTTGCGCCGAGCTGTTCCAGCTCATGACCGGAACCAAAATGGTTCACGTTCCCTATCGTGGGAATTACATGCCCGATTTGCTCGCCGGGCAGGTGCAGGTCGTTTTCGCTCCCATCGCACAAGCCCTCCCGCTGATACGCGACGGAAAGCTGCGCGCGCTTGGGGTGACCACTGCGCAACGCGCGGCGGCGCTGCCGGACATCCCCTGCCATCGGCGAGTCTCTGAAGGGCTATGATGGCTTCGGATGGTATGGGCTGGGTGCGCCCGCCAAGACGCCTCCCGAGATCATCAAAAAGCTCAGCGATGCGACGAACGAAGCACTCAGCAATCCCATGATCAACGAGCGATTCTCCCAACTGGGCGTCGACCCGATGCCGCTCACCGCAGCCGCGTTCGCAAAACACATCGCCGAAGAAGTCGACAAGTGGGGGAAGGTGATCAGCGCCCAAGGCATCGAGGTGAACTGAGCCGGTCTTTTCCGAGTCTGGCCGGCTCGGCCAGAGTCGGCGCCGCTCGCCTATTGCATCATCTGCCCGATTTTGTCGGCCACCGCCTGCGGCAAGCGCAGCGTCTCGCGCACAATCGCATCGATCTCCTCGCCGGGCGCGCCATCAACCATCAGCTTTCGCATCTCGCATGCCGCGAGGAAATCCGGATCCTCGAGCACGGCTCGAAACGCCGTTCGCAATGCATGGAGCCGCTCGGGCGGCACCCCCGGGGTGGTCAGAATCGAGCGGCCGATTTCACCGGTGCTGGCCGCCGCGCGCAGCACCTCGCCGCCTTCCTCGGACAACGCGAGCTCCGAAAGCGTCGGCACGTCGGCGAGCAGGCGATGCCGCTTCAACGATGCCTGGAAAAGAACGGTTGCCTCCCCACGGGAGACCCATCCGGGGTGGCTCACCAACAGGCCAGGGAGTCCGTAGGCGCCGACAATGTCCACCTCGCCCCGTTCCATCGCCAGCAAGATGTCGGTCGTGCCGCTATATCCGCGCACGAGCTTGAACTTCGCGCCGGCGTAGGCGTTGAGCGCGGTCGGGAACAGAACCGTGGTGGAGCCGCCGCCCGAAGCGCCGACAGCGTACTGTTTCGCGCGAACGTCCTCGAAGGATCTGATGCCGCTCTTCGGCAGCGCAACGCCGGTATCGATGTTCGTCACGACCCGCCCGATATAGGGCATTTTGCCGACATCGAGCTTGGCGCTGGTATTCGTCATGCTGTCGAGCGCCAAGGTCTGCGCAAGACTGCCCAATACCGTGCCGTCCTTGGGGGCAACGTCATAGATGTATTTCGCCGCGACGAAGCTGCCTGCTCCTGGCATGTTCTGCGTAATGATGGTCGGATTGCCCGCCAGATGCCGCGGCAGGAACTCGGCGACAAGGCGGCCGCAGATGTCGTAGCCGCCGCCAGGCCCATAACCGATCAGTATACGCAGCGTCTTACCGCGATAGAAATCTGCGACCGGCTCAGCCTTAAGAGGCACGGACAACGCCAGCGTGGTTGCGGCAAGAGCGATTGCAGCGGCAATGCTCGCCGCTCGTTTGTGCGAAATGGAATTAGCGCGAGGGGCGGATGCGACCTGCTCCCTCCCCCGCAAGCGTCGCAAGCGGGAAAGGGAACACACCCAGCGAGGGGCTTGCCTCACCCCGCGGAGGCGCGAAGCTTCAGGCATTCCGCCTGGAACACGTGATTGAGACACCACTCGGCGAGCTCGATCCCGGTCGGGAACCAGAGATTTCCTGCCTTTTTCATGTGCTGAATGATGCCTCGCAACGCCAGCGTGCGGCCGGGGCGGCCGATGATGTAAGGATGCATGGTGAAGGGGATGTAACGCGGGCGCTCGGCCGATTCGGCATAGAGCTCGTCGAAATAGGCCTTCCACGTCTCGAGCCCGTGATACGGGTTGCCGTATTCGCCATGACGATGGCCGAACAGCGTGCCGTCGCCAAATGGCTGGCGCGGAAGCTCGACCAATAGCTTGCCGTCTTTCTCCCACAGGAACGGCAACTCCTCGTGAAAGCAGTTGGTGTTGAAGACGAAACCATGCTCGATCAGAAGCTCGATCGTGTTGGTGCTTTGGGTGCACGAACGCCAGCCATAGGGGCGGCGCCCCGTGCGCTTCTCGATCATTGCGATCGCCTTCTTCATCACCTCAGATTCTTGGTC
>VAZQ01000149.1:7608-8062 GCA_005883115.1 Alphaproteobacteria bacterium
GTGATTGTATCCGTGCCCTTCCACGACATGACCGTGCGCAAGAATCGCCTGGATTGCTTCTGGAAAACGCTCGGCGATCGCCCCGCAGGTCAAGAATGTCGCCTTAATATTCTCTTCATTCAAAATCCGCAGCAGCCGATAAATCGCGTGATGAGGCCCGTATTCGCCCTGGCTCCACATCTCGTAATTGAGGATGCCGTTCTTGTCCGGCTTGACGTCCTCGCCGCCCTGGAAGTCGAAGGTCAATAAGACCGCGGCCCGCTCGCCGTGCGGCCAATTGATGAGATGATCGTAGTGATATTCCTTGAGCATGGTTCTTTTCCGTTGCGACACCGGCGCGGGCGCCGGATCGAGCTCTAAAGTCATTGTACAATTCGACCTATGGCTTTGATAGAGCGGACGAGGCACGTCGACCGCCACGGCCGGAATCTCCAGTAGTGCCTAGGGCACCAGC
>VAZQ01000150.1 GCA_005883115.1 Alphaproteobacteria bacterium
CTTGAAAGATCATCTGCATCCCGCGCCGATGCCGGCGCAATTCGGCCTTGCTCAGATGCGTGATGTCATGGCCGTCGAGCTTGATGGTGCCGCTTGTTGGTTCGAGCAGCCGCAGCACGGTTCGTGCCACGGTTGACTTGCCGCACCCGCTCTCGCCGACGAGCCCCAGCGTCTCGCCTTCGCGCACGTCGAAGCTGACCCCATCGACTGCATAGACTTGCCCGACGGTGCGGCGGATGATGCCGCGCTTGACCGGAAAATGTTTCTTGAGGTCCGTGACCTCGAGCACGGCGTCGCTCACGGGGCCGCTCCTGCGAGCTCGTCCGAGTGCCAGCAGGCAGCCCAGTGTCCCGGCCGCTTTTGCTCGAGCGGCGGGTAGATGGCGCGGCATTTGTCATCGGCGAGCGGGCAGCGGGGCGCGAAGACACAACCCACGGGAAGGCGGTAGAGCGGCGGCACGACGCCCGGAATCTCCTTGAGCCGTCCCGCTGTTCCGGGTGGCGCGGCGCCCATGCTGGTCAGGCGCGGAATCGAAGCCAGCAGCCCACGCGTGTAGGGATGCAGGGGCTGCTCGAAGAGGGCATCCACGTCGGCTTCCTCGACCTTTTTGCCCGCATACATGACGATGACCCATTGTGACGTCTCGGCGACCACCGCGAGGTCATGCGTGATGAGGATGATCGCAGTCTTGAACTCTTCCTGTAGTGCGAGCATGAGATCGAGAATCTGCGCCTGGATGGTGACGTCGAGCGCGGTGGTCGGCTCATCGGCGATGAGGACCTTGGGGTTACAGGCGAGCGCCATGGCGATCATCGCGCGCTGACGCATGCCGCCCGACAGCTGATGCGGATAATCGTTGGCGCGCTGCGCCGGCTCGGGAATGCGCACCCGGCGCAGCATCTCGACGGCCTTTTCCCACGCCGCCGATTTCGACAGGTCCTGATGCAGCTCAACCGTCTCGCTGATCTGCGCGCCGATGGTGAGCACCGGATTGAGCGACGTCATCGGCTCCTGGAAGATCATCGAGATGTCGTTGCCGCGCACCGCGCGCATTTGCGCCTCGTCGAGTTTCGTGAGATCGCGGCCGTCGAGCTCGATCGAGCCGGACACAATCCGACCAGGCGGATCGGGAATGAGCCGCATCATGGAGAGCGCGGTGATGCTCTTGCCGCAGCCGGATTCGCCGACAATCGCCAGCGTCTCGCGCGGACCCAGCGTAAAAGAGAGGTCGTCCACCGCTTTGATGATGCCGAGCCGGGTAAAGAAGTATGTCCGCAGCCCCACGACACTGAGGACAGGCCGTCCCGGTCCTGCTTCGGGACGCTTGGCGAGTGCTGCATCGGAGCTTGGCCGATTCATATCAATTTCTCACCCCCGTCACATTGTCTCAGCTGCGCTGCCTCGGGTCGAGAATGTCGCGCAGCGCATCGCCCAAAAGGTTTGTGCCGAATACCGCGAGACTGATGGCGATGCCGGGAAAGATGACGAGCCACGGCGCCGTGCGTACATATTCGGCCGCCGATTGCGACAACATGCGGCCCCAGGATGGATAGGGCTCCGGCACGCCGAGGCCAAGAAACGACAGCGCGGCTTCGGTGAGTATCGTCGAGCCGAGCTGCGCGGTTGCGAGTACGATCAGCGGCGCCAGCGTGTTGGGCAAGATATGGCGCACCGCAATGCGCGTCTCGCTCATGCCCACCGCCTTGGCGGCCTCGACGAAGGGTAGCTCGCGTAAGGCGAGCGTGTTCGCACGGATCACGCGCGCCACATAAGGGATGAGCGGGATCGATATGGCGATGATGGTATTCTGCAGCGATGGGCCGAGCGCCGCCGCCATCACCAGCGCCAGCACCAAGAGCGGCAGGGCCTGCAGGATATCCATCACGCGTTGGACGATGAGATCGATCCAGCCGCCGAGGTAACCGGAGGTGAGCCCGAAGATGATGCCGAAGCCGCTACCCAGCATCGTCGCCCCGATCCCCACCGCAAGCGAAATCCGCGCGCCGTAGATGATCCGCGCATAGACATCGCGACCGAATGGATCGGTGCCCAACCAGTGGGCGCCGCCCGGGAGCGCGAGCGAGAGGGCGGCATTTATAGACAGCGGATCGTAACCCGTGAGGAAGTCCGCAAACACTGCGGCGAACACGAACACGCCCATGATCGCCGCGCCCCACGCCCCGAGCGGATTGCGCCAAATCAGATAGCGCAGCCGCGCCAAGCGGGTCTGCGCCGTCGCGCCGGCCTTGACCAGTTCCGCATCGAAATCGAGGATGCTCATCCTACGCTCCGGCCGCGAGACCTCAGCTCTCCGAATATTTGATGCGCGGGTCGAGGACGGCATAGAGCATGTCGACCGCGAAATTGATGAGCACCACGATCGTGGCCACGAACATCACCAGATTTTGGACGATCGGGTAATCGCGCTGGGTGAGCGCCGTCACCAGATAGCGCGCGATGCCGGGGACGTTGAAGACGGTTTCAGTCACGATCAAGCCGCCCATGAGGAACGCCGCCTCGATGCCGATCACGGTGACGACGGGCAGAATGGCGTTACGCAGCGCGTGGTGATAGTTGACGCTCCGCTCGGAGGCGCCCTTGGCGCGGGCGGTGCGGATATAATCCTGGCGCAGCACCTCGAGCATGGAGGAGCGCGTCAGGCGCAGCATCAAGGCCGAGCTGCGAAAGCCGACCGCGGCCGCCGGCACGCTCAGCAGCAATAACTCGTCCCACCACGTTTTCGGCGGCGCGATGTAGATGGGAATCGCATCGAAATA
>VAZQ01000151.1 GCA_005883115.1 Alphaproteobacteria bacterium
ACGGGACGTGCGGCCCCGCCGCAGCCCATGACAAAACCGGCTACAACGCTCGAGGCAGCCGATATGGCAGCGATCCTCAAAGCGCTGCCGCACCGCTATCCGTTTCTGATGATCGATCGCATCATCGAGATGCGGGGCGACGAAGCGGCCATTGGCATCAAGAACGTCACCATCAACGAGCCGCAGTTCCTTGGGCATTTTCCGGGTAACCCGGTCTTTCCCGGGGTGTTGCTAGTCGAGGGCATGGCGCAGACGGCCGGCGCGGTCTGCGTGCTGTCGCAGATGGGCGACGATCATCCAAAGCACGTCTATTTTCTGACGATCGACAAGGCCAAGTTCCGCAAGCCGGTGGTGCCCGGGGACACGATCGAGTACCACGTCAACAAGATCGCCCGAAAAAAGAACATGTGGTGGTTTCGCGGCGAAGCGAAGGTCGCCGGACAAACGGTCGCCGAGGCCGAAATCGGCGCCATGGTCGCGTGAGGTCGACAATGGCGGCAATCGATCCGACCGCCCGGATCGAGCCGGGGGCGGCGATCGGTGAGAACGTATATATCGGGCCGTATTGCGTCATTGGCCCCCATGTCCAAATCGGCGATGGTTGCAAACTCATTGCTCACGTGTACATCGCGGGTCATACCACGATCGGCCCGCGCACCGTGCTTTACCCATTCGCCTCGCTGGGCACTCCGCCGCAATCCGTAAAATACCGCGGTGGCGCGACCCGAGTCGTGATTGGCGCCGACTGCGATATCCGTGAAGGCGTCACCGTGAATACCGGGACCGAGGACGATCGCGGGGTAACCGAAGTCGGAGACCGCTGCTGGCTGATGGTGGGGTCCCACGTCGCCCATGATTGCAAGGTCGGCAACGATGTAATCTTTGCCAACAATGTGGTCCTGGGAGGCCATGTGACGATCGGCGACTTCGCGGTATTCGGTGGCCAGGCAGCCGTGCGTCAGTTCGTGCGCATCGGCGAAAGTGCCATGGTGGTGGGGCTGAGCGGCGTGCGCGCCGACGTGATACCTTTTGGCCTCGTCCAAGGTCCGCTTGCCGATTTGATCGGTCTCAACGTGGTCGGCATGCGGCGGCGCGGATCTACGAAGGCCGATATCCACCGGCTTCGGAAAGCGTATGAGGCGATGTTCTTCGGTCGCGGGACCTTCCGCGAACGGCTCGATCGGGTCGCGACAGAGAGCGGCGCTGACCCACTCGTCGCCAAGGTCATTGCGTTCATCCGTTCGGGTTCGCGGCCGCTGACGATGGCCATCCGTCGCGCGGCGACGGGCGAGGAAGCATGACCGAGGCAGTGCCTGCCAAGCCGGCAGACGACGGTGCGCTGGCAATCATTTGCGGCGGCGGAACCCTGCCGTTTGCAGTTGCCGATGCGGTTACAAAATACGGACGCCGGGTCGTACTGTTTGCAATTCGCGGCTGGGCAGATCCAAAACGGGTCGTGGACTATCCGCACTACTGGGCGGCGCTCGGTCAATTCGGCGCATTTTGCCGGCTGGCCCGCCGGGAGGGCTGCCAGGATGTCGTTTTGATCGGCTCGATGATGCGGCCAGCAATCTGGCAGATCAGGCCAGATTTGAAGACGCTGCGACTGTTGCCGCGCATCTTCGGTATGTTCCGCGGTGGAGACGATTATCTGCTCAAAGGCGTCGCCGCCATTTTCGAAGAGCACGGCTTTCGGCTCCTTGGCGCGCACGCAGTCGCACCGGAAATCTTGATGCCGGAGGGAACGCTTGGGCGCGAGCGCCCGACCGAGCGCGACAATGCCGACATCGCTAAAGGACTTGCTTTTCTCACCGCGGCTAGTCCGTTCGATGTGGGCCAAGCAGTTGTCGTGGCCGATGCGCGCGTGCTGGCGATCGAGGCGGCGGAAGGCACCGACAGCATGCTTGAACGCATCGCGCAACTTCGCCAAACCGGGCGCATTGCCTCGGGCCGGGGCGTGCTGGTGAAAGCGGCAAAGCGCAATCAGGATCGGCGGCTCGATTTGCCTTCGATCGGTCCGCAAACGGTCGAAGGCGCGGCGAGGGCGGGGCTCGCTGGGATCGCGGTTGTTGCAGGCAGCACGGTAGTCGCTGAGCCTGCGCAGATCGGTGCGATCGCTGACCGTGCCGGGCTGTTCGTCCTCGGCCTACGCGAGCAGGCGGTTGAGTAATACGATGCCGGCACCGGGCACGTCCGCTTCCGAGTCCGTCAACGTCTTCCTCGTCGCCGCCGAGGAATCCGGTGACCGGCTCGGCGCCGCGCTGATACGCGCGCTGCGGCAGCGCACCGGCGGACGGGTCTGCTTTTCCGGAGTCGGCGGCCGCGAAATGGCGGCGGAAGGGATCGCAAGTCTCTACGCAATCGACGACCTTCCGCTGATCGGATTCAGCGCCATTCCGCGGCGGCTCCCAAGGATCTTGCGCCTCATGCGCTTCACGGCGAAGGCGATAGTGGCACGACGACCGCATGTCCTCGTCATCATCGACAGTCCAGGTTTCACCTGCCGGATCGCGAGGCGTGTGCGAGCCGCCGATCCGACGATCGCCATTGTGGAATATGTCTCACCCCAGGTTTGGGCCTGGCGGCCAGGACGCGCCAGGGTGATGCGGGCCTACATCGATCACATCCTGGCGTTATTGCCGTTCGAGCCCGCAGTGCACGAGCGGCTGGGTGGGCCGCCCTGCACGTATGTCGGCCACCCACTGATTGAAGAGGTCAAAAACCTGCGTCCAAATAGTGAGGAGGCGCGCCGCCGGCTCGCGATGCCGCCGGTCTTATTGGTGTTGCCGGGCAGCCGCGTGGGCGAGGTCGAGCGGCTGCTTGGCACGTTTGCTGCCACCGTGGCATTGGTCTGTGAGCGGGTGGGATCGCTCGAACTTGTGGTGCCGGCCGTTCCGCACCTGGCAGAAGTGATCCGCAGTGCTACCGCCCAATGGCCGCTGCGGCCGCGGATTGTGGTGGACACCAGCGACAAACAGACAGCGTTCCGCGTCGCCACCGCTGCCCTCGCCAAGTCCGGCACCGTCACGCTCGAGCTTGCGCTGGCTAGGGTGCCGATGGTGGCCGCCTATAAAGTTTCCGCCATTGAATCCGTCACGGTAGGACGCGGCATCTTGAAGCGCATTCCTTCGATCATTCTGGCTAACCTCTTGCTCGGCGAGAACGTCGTGCCAGAACTGCTCCAGCACGATTGCACTGCGGAAAATCTTGCTTCCGCCCTGCTGCCGCTGTTCAGCGACACGCCGCAACGTCGTCGCCAAATCGAGGCGTTTTCCCGCCTTGATGCGATTATGCAGATCGGATCGAGCGCGCCCGCGCTGCGCGCCGCGGATATCGTGCTCACCGAAGCGCACTGCGCTATGCCGGCGCGATGATCAAATCCTGCCGCTCTTAGCTGCAGCGAGGACCAGAGCTATGACTGATCCGTTTGAAAATTACTTGCGGCGCGAGATCGGCACGTAATCGCGTTGCCTAGCGCCGGTATAGAGCTGGCGTGGACGGCCGATCTTCTGGTGCGGATCCTCGATCATTTCCTTCCACTGTGAGATCCAGCCAACCGTGCGAGCAACCGCGAAGAGAACGGTGAACATCGTGGTCGGGAAACCCATCGCCTTAAGCGTGATCCCCGAATA
>VAZQ01000152.1 GCA_005883115.1 Alphaproteobacteria bacterium
GAGAGATCCATGTCGACCGCGCGGCTGATGACGGCGGCCACATTCAAGTCGGCCACCGTGAATTCCTCGCCCAACAGGTAAGGACGGCCGGCGAGGGCGCCCTCGAGCACCTTGAATGGCGCCTCCAGCACCTTGAGCGCCTCGGCGCGCCGCTGTGGGTCGCGCTCCTGCGGTGGCAACCGCACGGCGTGCAACGACCAGATGTTGACGCCGCGGTCGACCTCCTGCACCGCCCACAAGCTCCACTGCCAGGCCCTGGCCTCGCTTTCGAGCGTGGTTGGGTAGAGCTGCCCGTGCTTCTTGGCGAGATAAAGCGTGATCGCGAGCGACTCCCATAACCTGAAGCCGTCGTCCTCGATCGCCGGCAGGCGACCGTTGGGATTGATGGCGAGATACTCCGGCTTGCGTGCGCCGGCCGGGCCGATCTCAATCGGGACATGGTCGTAATCCAGTCCCAGCTCTTCGGCCATCCAGAGCGCGCGAAACGCGCGGGTGCGGGCGATGCCGTAGATGCGCAACTTGGACATGACAATGTACTGGCTGCTATTCAACCTGGATGTTGGCCGCCTTCACCAGCTCCCCGCGGACGGCAAGACCTTGATTGACCATGGCCGCGAGCTCGGATGGCGTGCTCGGCGCGACCGCAAGACCGAGTGCAGCGAGCTTCTCCTTCACGGCGTCGATTTTGAGCACGTTCACCATCGCGTCATTGAGCCGCGCGAGAAGCGGCAGCGGGGTTGGCGCCGGAGAAAAAAATCCGACCCAAGACGACATT
>VAZQ01000153.1 GCA_005883115.1 Alphaproteobacteria bacterium
GTTGTTCCAGGAGGTCGAGAACACGTAAGGCGAGCACAGCTCGCCGGCGAGCTGCGAGGCGCCGGCGTTGGTGACAATCGTGAACGTCTTCGAATCGATGAGCGGCTTGAGCGAGGCGAGGAGAACGTTCGACCAGATGTAGCCGACGACGAAGTCGACCTTGTCAGATTCGATCAGCTTCTGCGTCTTCTGCACGCCGATCTCGGGTTTGAGCTGGTCGTCCTCGTAGATAACCTCGACCGGCCGGCCGCCCAGCTTGCGCCCGAGATGATCGAGCCCGAGCTCGAACGAGTTGCGCATGTCGTTGCCGATCGCGGCGACCGGCCCGCTGAACGTGCTGATGAAGCCGATCTTGAGCGGCTGCTGGGCGAGGGCCGGCGCCGTACCGAGGGCAAGCAGCGCGACCGTTCCCATCAGAATTCTCTTCATGTCCATCCTCCAAGGGGGAAACTGCGGCGATCTTATTTGATCGGCGCATGCGTCAAAAGCCCTCTCGGCGTGGCGTTTCGTCCCGCCGTCGGCGCCGCGGCCGAACGCAACAAGCGCTGCTGCCTTGCCTTGCTGCGGGGCTGGCAGTAAAGCACTCGCCGATTGCTTTGAGCGCGAAAAGGCGGCGCGATGCATGAATTGACCGGCAGAACGCACTGGCATGAGCCGACCGGCAACGACAGAGCCGGTTTCGGCGCGTTCGGCCGGCCCAAGACGCCCTACGATCTGTTCATGGAATCGGAGGGCATTCCCATCTATCGCGATATCGGCGTGAGCAAGGTGCAAAATCTGCCGCTTGCGCCATGGAAGCGGCTGGGCGGGAAAGGCACGTATATCCAGCTCCACGGCACCGAGGGCAAATGGGGCTGTTACGTCGTCGAGGTGCCGGGCGCCGAGGCGCTCAAAGCGGAAAAGCACCTCTACGAGGAGATCTATCTCGTCGTCGAGGGCCGCGGCACCACCGAGGTGTGGCTCGACAGCGATAGCAAGCGGCACGTCTTCGAATGGCAGAAGGGTTCGCTGTTCTCGATTCCGGTCAACGCCTGGCATAGGATCGTCAACGCGAGCTCGGCGCCGGCGCTGCTTCTCGGCGGGACCACGGCGCCCAACCTGATCAACCTGATCAACAATATCCAGTTGGTGTTCAACTGCCCGTACGAGTTCCGCGACCGCTGCAGCGGCGCCGACGACTTCTATAAGTACAAGGATGACATCGAGCCCGATCCGGTGCGCGGACTCGCGATGCGGCGCACGAATTTCATCCCCGATGTCGTCAATTGCGACTTGCCACTCGACAACCGCCGCTCGCCGGGCTGGCGGCGAGTCGAGCCGTTCATGACGGGCAACACCTTTTACCTCTGGATCGGGCAGCACGAGAACGGCCGTTACTCCAAGGCACACGCGCACACCTCGGCCGCGGTGCTGATTTGTCTCAAAGGAAAGGGCTACACCTACACCTGGCCGGAAAGATGCGGCATCACTCCGTGGAAGGACGGTCAGGCCGACAAGGTCAGGCGCGTCGACTACGAGCCGGTTGGCATGGTGTCGGCTGCGCCCGGCGGCGCGCGCTGGTACCACCAGCACTTCGGGGCGTCGAAGGAGCCGCTGCGCCTGACCGCCTGGTTCGGGCCGCATAATCCGGGTCGCGAGCCCGGCCCTCCCGGCGAGAAGCACACCGACTACACCGCGATGGATATCACCGAAGGGGGCAGCTCGATCCCATACTGGATGGAAGATCCCTTCATCAGCGCCGAGTACGAGGCAAAGCTCAAGGCGGAAGGGGTGCCGAGCCGAATGGACCCCGAATTCTACAAGAAAGGCGCCGTCGTACCCAAGTTCGCGGGCGCGTGAGCACGGTGCACCTGGCATAATGGCCGACGAGGAAGCGCAAGGCGGCCGGATTTTTTTCTCCAGCACCGGACGCTCGCTCGTCGACGAAGACGAAGTGGTTGTGCTCAGCGTCGGGGTGGATATCGGCTCCTCCACCTCGCACCTCGTATTCTCACGCATCGTTCTGGAGCGGCTCGACAGCCGCTACGTGGTCACGATCCGCGAGACGTTCTACCAATCCGACATCCTGCTCACGCCCTATTGCGGCGAAGACGAGATCGACGCCGCAGCGCTCGGCGCCTTCATCGAGCGCCAATACCGCGATGCCAAGGTCGACCCCGAGGAGATCGATACCGGCGCGTTGATCTTGACCGGCGTCGCGGTGGGCCGGCGCAACGCGCGTAACATCGGTGAGCTGTTCGCGCGCCAAGCCGGCAAAATGGTCGCGGTCTCGGCCGGCGACAGTCTCGAGGCGGTGATGGCCGCCCACGGCTCGGGCGCCGCGGCGCGCTCGATCCGCGAGGGTGCCACCGTGATGAATGTCGACATCGGCGGGGGCACGTCGAAGATCGCGATCTGCGCCGACGGGCGGGTGAGCGACCTCACCGCGCTCGATCTCGGCGCGCGGCTCATCTGCCTCGATTCGGGCGGCCGCATCATGCGCATCGAGGAGGCCGCGCGCCGCTTCGCGACCGAGCTCGGCATCGGCCTCGAATCCGGCGCGCAGCTTGCCCCAGAGAGCGCGCGAGCCTTGGCCGTACGCATGGCGGATTGCCTGTTCGAGGCGATGGCGGGCGGATCGCCCATGGCGGCCGGACGCACACTGTTGCGGCTCGAGCCGTTGTCACAACGCGCGCCCGTGCGGCAATTGACCTTTTCCGGCGGCGTCGCCGAATACGTTTACGGGCGCGAGGCGCAGACCTACGGCGACCTCGGCGCGCTGCTGGCGCAAGAAATTCGTGCCCGCGCGGAACGATGGGGGCCGAAGCTCGAGCTCGCGAGCGAAGGTATCCGCGCTACCGTGATCGGCGCATCGCAATACACCACGCAGGTGAGTGGCAGCACGATTTATGTTTCCCCGCTGACGATCCTGCCGCTGCGCAACGTGCCGGTGATCGCGCCCTCGTTCGCGCTCGACGGCGAGGACATCGAGCCCTCAGCCGTGGCGGCGGAGATCCAAGCGCTGCTCAGGCGGCTCGATCTCGCCGAGGCCGGCATGCCGGTCGCAGTGTTTGTGCCCTGGCGCGGCTCGGCCACGTTCCGGCGGCTCGATGCATTCTGCCAGGGTCTGACGACCGGACTGGCGGCACTGCTTGCGGCCGGCCATCCGGTTGTGTTGGCCGGTGACGGCGACGTCGGCGGCCTCATGGGAATTCACTTGCGCGAGGAGATGGGCCTCGACAACGCGATCGTCTCCGTCGACGGCCTCGAACTCAAAGAATTCGACTACATCGACATCGGCGGCATGCTGCCCCAATCCGGCGCCGTGCCGGTCGTGATCAAATCGCTGATCTTTCCGGCCGAGCCCGCGGCGCGTCCGCAACACCAGGCGGGGGTCGTCGGACCGATCGCGAAGCCGCTATCGCTCGCGCGGGGTTAAGCCGTCACAGTCCGTAGACCCGCTCCGCGGTGCCGATCATGATCGCGTGGCGCTCGTCGATGGGCAGTGCGGCGACGAGGTCGCTGATGCCCTCCCAGGTCT
>VAZQ01000154.1 GCA_005883115.1 Alphaproteobacteria bacterium
CATCGTCAATGAACGCGGCGCATCGCCAGCCCCCCGCGCTTTTCGACCCGGCTCGTGACCTGCAAGTTGCCAGGTTGATCCCGAGCGTTCGGTTGTGGTAACCGCGCAGGTACAGAGAGTAAAATACGGCAAGCGCATTCCCGATTGCGCTGCGCTCTGTGCGCACCAGATATGGCAGCCCGAGGCGGAGATGGACCAAAGCGTTGAACCCAAGCGCGCGGATCGTGCTCAAGCCGTCGCGCGTCTCTGCGACTTCATCACGACATCGGTCGATCGCGCGCGCGCAGTCGAGGCGCCCTTCTATCATCTTCAACTAGAGCGAGTGTTTCCAGACGACGTTTATGCGTCGATGCTGACGGCGATGCCGGAAGCGTCGGATTACCGACCGCTCTATGGCCAAAACCGGTGCAACGTGCTGGCGGACGGCACCCCTACCCGAGTCAAGATCGATCTTTTCCCTGAATACATCCGGCATCTGCCGGCGGAAAAACGGGTGATCTGGGACATCGTTGGTCGCGCGCTCTGCTCAAAGCCGGTGAAAGCGGCATTCGTGCGCAAGCTCGCGCCCGCGCTTGAGCGTCGCTTCGGTCCCTACTATGTCAATGTGGGCATGTATCCGATCGCCATCCTCACCAGAGACGTGCCAGGCTACAAGATCGATCCACATACCGATACGCGGTGGAAGGGGATTACGGTGCAACTATTCTTACCGCGCGATGCATCGCATACCGACATTGGGACCATCTTTCATGAAAAGCTCGCCGATGGCAGTTTGCCGAAGCGTACCCAAATGAAATTTGCTCCTAATTCCGGCTACGCCTTCGCCGTAGGCGAGGACACCTGGCATTCCGCCGATCGGGTGGGTCCTGAAGTGACGACGCGCGACAGCATCCTCCACACCTATTTCGTTGATGCGGGTCCGTTGCGCGTGCTGCGCAATCGCGGCAAACGGATCGCCAATTTTCTACGCAACGAGCTACGCCACTACGCGCCGCGTTGAGCGCTACTCACGGCGCTTACCTTCGCCCATGTGTCGCGCAGGCCGACCGTGCGGTTGAAAACGATATGGTTGGGCGTGGAATCCGGATCGGGGCAGAAATAACCCTGCCGCTCGAACTGAACAGGCTCGCCGGAAGCGGTCGCGGCAAGCGCGGGCTCGAGCTTGCAGTCGGTCAGGACTTCAACTGAATCGGGGTTGAGATCGGCGGCGAAATTGGCCACATCGGGGTCTGGTCGCGCGAACAGCTGGTTGTAGAGCCGAACTTCGGCGGTGATGGAATCGGCCGCTGAAACCCAGTGCAAAGTGGCCTGCACCTTGCGCCCGTTGGGCGCGTTGCCGCCTCGAGTTTGGGGATCATAAGTGCAGCGTAGCTCAACCACCTCGCCGGCGGGAGTTTTCACCACCTCACGGCAGGTGATAAAATAGGCGTAGCGCAGCCGAACCTCGCGTCCGGGAGACAGTCGATAGAATTTCCTCGGCGGGTTCTCCATGAAGTCATCACGTTCGACAAAGAGTTCGCGGCCGAACCGCAGGCGGCGCGTTCCCGCGGTCGGATTGTCGGGATGGTTGACGGCGTCGATCTCCTCGAATTGGCCTTCCGGATAGTTCTCGATGACGACCTTCAGCGGACGCAGGACGGCCATCCGGCGCCAGGCCATTTTGTTGAGAACCTCGCGTACGGAGAAGTCGAACATCGCCACATCAACCACGCTGTTGGCCTTGGCTACCCCGATCCGCTTGACGAAGTCGCGCACCGCCTCCGGCGGGACGCCGCGCCGGCGCAACCCTGCGAGTGTCGGCATGCGCGGGTCGTCCCAGCTCCTGACGTACCCGCCACGCACCAATTCGGTGAGTACCCGCTTGGACAGCACCGTATGGCCAAGGTTCAGGCGCGCGAACTCGTACTGTCGTGGTCGGGACGGAACCGGAAGGTGCTCGAGAAGCCAATCGTAGAGGGGTCGATGATCCTCGAATTCGAGCGTGCAGAGCGAGTGGGTGACGTGCTCGATCGCATCCGATTGGCCATGGGCGAAATCGTAACTTGGATAGATGCACCAGGCCGTGCCGGTGCGTGGATGGCTCGCATGCAGAATGCGATAGAGGACCGGATCGCGCAGATTGATATTGCCTGACGCCATGTCGATCTTGGCGCGGAGGACCCGCGCGCCATTGGGAAATTCGCCCGCTCGCATGCGCCGGAAAAGCTCGAGGTTCTCTTCCATCGAACGTTCGCGCCACGGACTATTGCGCCCGGGCTCGGTTAGAGTGCCGCGGTTCGCCCGTATCGCCTCCTGCGACTGGTCGTCGACATATGCGTTGCCTGACTGGATCAGGTACTCGGCCCACTTGTAGAGTTGCTCGAAATAATCGGATGCGTGGTAGAGGTGCGATCCCCAGTCGAAGCCGAGCCAGCGCACGTCCCGTTCGATCGCATCGATATATTCCTGCTCTTCCTTGGTCGGATTGGTATCATCGAAGCGAAGATGACAACGGCCGCCGAACTCCTGCGCGACACCGAAGTTGAGGCAGATCGACTTGGCGTGACCGATGTGCAGGTATCCATTCGGCTCCGGCGGAAAGCGCGTCACTACATTCGTGTGGCGCTTGGCGGCAAGATCAGCCGCGATGATATCGCGGACGAAGTCACGCCCTGTGTTCGTCTCGGCAACTGCTGTTTCCGTCATGCTGCATCACCCGCTCAAAGCCGCGGCCTATGTGCCAAATCCGCGCGCACGCGCCAAGACCTTGCGCCGCAAAACCTTTGATGACCTATGCGATTTCTGTGCTACACGGACGTCGGTTGGCGCGCATCTGCGCCTTACTCGGCCGCAGTGGCCTCGTGTGCTCCTCTCGCGACGGTGAAGCTGTCGCAAATCAAGCGCTATGAGCGAGACCATCGTCACACGTTTTGCTCCCTCGCCCACAGGCTTTCTGCATATCGGGGGAGCGCGCACCGCGTTGTTCAATTGGCTCTATGCTCGCGGGCGGGACGGAAAAATGCTGCTGCGGATCGAGGATACCGACCGGGAGCGCTCTACCCAGGCCGCCATCGACGCGATCCTCGACGGGCTCACCTGGCTCGGGCTCGATTGGGATGGCGCAACTGTCTACCAATTCCCGCGCTCCGAGCGCCACCGCGAGGTTGCGCGGAGCCTGCTAAACGCGGGCCGTGCCTATCTTTGCTACTCCTCGCCGGAGGAACTCGCGCAGATGCGCGAGAAGGCGCGCAGCGAGGGGCGCGCCAAGCTCTATGACGGCCGTTGGCGCGATCGCGATGCATCCGAAGCCCCGCCCGGGGTCCAACCGGTGATCCGGCTCAAGGCCCCGCTTACCGGCGAGACAGTGATCGAGGATCAGGTGCAGGGGCGCGTCGTTTGGCAGAACGAGAACCTCGACGATCTTGTACTGCTTCGTTCGGATGGCACTCCTACGTATATGCTCGCCGTCGTCGTGGACGACCACGACATGGGCGTGACGCATATCATCCGCGGCGACGACCATCTCACCAATGCCGCACGCCAGACCCAAATTTACAGCGCGCTCGGCTGGCCCGTTCCGGTGATGGCGCATATCCCGCTCATTCACGGGCCTGACGGCTCTAAACTGTCCAAGCGCCACGGCGCGCTCGGGGTCGATGCATACCGGGCCATGGGATATNNNNGGCTGGGCTGGAGCCACGGCGACCAGGAAATTTTCACGACCGGGGAGATGCTGGCGGCCTTCGATCTACCGCAGATCGGACGCTCGCCCGCGCGCTTCGATTTTGCCAAGCTCGAAAACCTCAATGGCCACTATTTACGGCAGATCGGCGATGCCGATCTTCTCGCTGAGCTCGAAAGCGCGCTGCCGCACATGGCGGGTGGGCGTGAGCTTGCCGCCAAGTTGAGCCCGCAGATGCGCAACAAGCTGCTCACGGCAATGGGCGGACTCAAGGAGCGAGCCAAGACCTTGGTCGAGCTCGCGGACGG
>VAZQ01000155.1:0-363 GCA_005883115.1 Alphaproteobacteria bacterium
AGTGGCTCAATCCCGATCACGAGATTTTCGGACCCCTGGTTACGGCGGGCGTGGTCGTCTCAATCCTCGGCGCGTGCCTCGTCTCGATCAACACCGACGCGATCATGGATGCGCTCTCCGCCCCCGAGATCGCCGCGCGTGTCCTGCGCTGGCGAATTTGATCATGCCGCAACGTTGTCGATTAGCCGCGTCTTGCCGATTCGGGCGGCGACCAGCAGCCGGATTGGGCCGCCTTTGAGCGAGGAGATGGGCTCGAGCGTGTCGGCATGGCGCGCTTCCAGATAATCCAGCACGAACCCGGCGCGCTCGATGGCGGCAGCGCCCTCGTCGAGGACGGGCGCGAGGAGGTCTCCACGCGCGATC
>VAZQ01000155.1:402-3953 GCA_005883115.1 Alphaproteobacteria bacterium
CTGTTGCGCGAGGACAACGCGAGACCGTCCGGCTCGCGCGCGGTGGCAACCGGCACAATTTTCACGGGCATATCGAGATCCTTGACCAGTCGAGTCACCACTTTGAGCTGCTGGTAGTCCTTCTCGCCGAACATTGCGAAGTCGGGTGTGCATTGGATCAACAGTTTCGCCACCACCGTAGCGACGCCGGAGAAGAAATGCGGGCGAAACTTGTCCTCGAGCCCGGCGGCCGCCGGCCCGTCCGGGACGATGCGGGTGACGAAGCCGGGCGGGTACATCACCGCCGCGGCCGGCGCCCAAACGAGGTCGACTGCCATCTCGCCGAGCACGCGAACGTCGGCATCGAAGCTTCGCGGATAACTGGCAAAATCCTCATTCGGCATAAACTGCGCGGGGTTGACGAAGATGGAGACGATCACGCGCCGCGCCCGCCGCCGTGCGGAGCGCACCAGGGCGAGATGGCCGCCGTGCAGCGCGCCCATTGTCGGCACCAGCGCGATACGCTCGCCGGAGGCACGCCAGTGAGCGGCGGTGCGGCGCAGTGTGGACAGCGTGCGCACGATTCGAATAGGCATGGGGCGGAGTTTGGCTGGGACCGCAGAGCAGCGTGCAAATTAGCAAAGCCTGGGGTGCGAGGCCACGCGGCGTCTCATCCGTGCTGGACTGCGCGCTGCTGCGGCGGGGGCATTGCACCGGAGAGCGGATATGGCCACCTTAGCGGGCGGGTCCACCGCTGATTGAAGCGCCTGCTGCCATGGCCAATGATCGCCCTGACCGGCCAGCAACGGATCGCGGCCGCGCCCCGGCGGCGACGGATACGCGCGCCGAGATCGATGCTTTTCTGAGCCGTGTGAAGGAGCTCGCGCCGACAACACAGCCTGGCCGACGGGGCCGCCTCATCTTCGCGCTCGACGCGACCATGAGTCGCCAGCCCACCTGGGACACGGCCTGTCGGCTGCAGGCCGACATGTTTCGCGAGGCAGCGGCGATCGGCGGGCTGGACGTGCAGCTGGTCTATTACCGCGGCCTCGGGGAGTGCCGCGCCTCGCGTTGGGTATCGCAGGCGGAACGGCTGGGCACGCTGATGGAGCGCATTGAATGCCGCGGCGGCCACACGCAGCTCGGCAAGGTCCTCGCTCATGCCAAGCGCGAGACGCAAGACGGAAAGGTCCAAACCCTTGTCTTCGTCGGCGATGCGATGGAAGAGAAACTCGACGACCTGTGTCATGCGGCCGGAGAGCTCGGGCTTCTCGGCGTGCCCGCCTTCATGTTCCAGGAAGGCTTCGATCCCGTCACCGAGCAGGCCTTTCGCGAAATCGCGCGCCTGACGCGCGGCGCCTATTGCCGTTTCGACCCGGGCGCGGCTCATCAACTCGCAGAACTCTTGCGCGCCGCGGCAGCCTATGCCGCAGGCGGGCTGCGTGCGCTCGCCGACCTCTCGGCGCGCCGGCAGAGTGGCGCCACTAAGCTGCTCGAGCAGATGAGGCCGTAAATGGCCACCATCGTTTTCGGGCTCGTCGTGCTGGCACTGCTGCTATGGGCGCTCAATGCCTTCACTAAGGTCAACCCGCAGACCGCTGCCGTGATGCTGAAAACGGGAGGTGGTTTGGGCGCTCTCGCCGTTGCGGGCGTGCTGGGGGTTCGCGGGCGCCTCGATATTGCCATTCCGCTCGGCCTCACCGGGCTCGGGCTGCTTGGCTGGCTGCCGTGGAGCATGCCCGGGCTTATAGCGCGCACGCGCAAGAGCGCCGGCCAAGTGTCGCGGGTGCGCTCGGCTTTCGTCGAGATGGAGCTCGATCATGACAGCGGCGCGATGCGTGGGCGCATCCTCGCGGGACGGCATGAAGGAGCGATACTCGACGCGCTCGACATCGCGACGCTGACCGGGTTTCTCAGCGACATTGATGAGGAAAGCCGTGCGCTCTTGATGGCATATCTCGACCGCCGCGAGCCTCGCTGGCGTGAACAGGCGCAAGCCGACGCGACAGCGGGCGCGGATCGCAGGACGTGGCGGGGCGGCAAAATGACGGAGGAGGAGGCCTATCAGATTCTTGGCGTGCAGCCGGGCACGAGCGCGGAGGATATCGGGCGCGCTCACCGCGCCCTCATGAAGAGATTGCATCCCGATCAAGGGGGCTCGACGTATCTCGCGGCCCGTGTGAACGAAGCCAAGGACGTGCTTTTGCGCCGCCAGCGCTGAATTCCTTTACCCGCGACATCGGTGGCCTATACGACGCGGCGTGCCGTTCTTCGTTCGACGTCAGTTCTTGATGGTCACGCACTCCACATCGTTTTTCTTGAGATATTTGCAAGCGGCTTCCGCCTTGTCCTTGTCGAGGCCGGCAAAGCGGGCGCGATAGTAGGTGGTGCCTCCCTTGTCGATCGTTTCGGTGAAGGCTTCCGCGCCCGTGAGCATTTTGGACGCCTTGCTTTGCACCGTGGAGAGGCGCTGCTTGGCGGCTTGCTCGCCAGGGTACGCGCCGACCTGAATGATCCAGCCTGGGCGGTGCTTTGCCGTCTGAATGGCGGGCTTTGTTGCCGCCGCCGGTTTGGCAGGCGTGGCGCTTGCGTCGATCGTGCCGGCAACTGGCTTTACTGTCTGCGGGTTTGCCGGGGACGCCGCCGCCGCAGTCGCGGATTGAAGCTTCATCGCAGCGGCGCTTGCGGGTTCACTCGGCGTCTCGACCGCTGGCGCCGTACCAGCTTTGGTCGCAGCGGCCGATGTGGACGGCTCAGCTTTCACGGCCGGTGTTGGGATGGATGGCGTCGATTCCGCCTTCACAGCCGCCACTGGTGCTTGCGGCTCGGTGTCCGACTTCGCCGCGTCCGCCGGCGCGGACGCTGGGGCAGGGTTGATCGCCGTTGCCGCGGGCGGCGTGGCTTCCACTGCAGACACTGGGGTCGGCTCTGCGGCCTCAGGCTTGGCCGCCGCCGCAGGCAGCGCCGACGCGACGGCAGCGACGGGCGCAGGGGCGCGGGAGGACGCGACCTGCAACGCCATCACAGGAGCGGCCTTCGTTCCGGCCCTGACCGCGAGCGTCTTGACCAGCACTGGCTGGATCGGTTCGGTTGACCCGATGACCACGCGCGCTTGCGTCAGCATTGCAACTGGCTCTGGATGCGCAGCTTCCGACGATGCTGCGGCCGGACTCAAGCGCGCAGGCACGCTGATTGCGCTGGCGACGGCAAACCGCGGCTCGGCCTTAGCCTTCGGCTCTGCTGTGGCTTGCGTCTTAGCAGCCACATCGGGCTTCGCCTCTGCTTTCGCAACCACTTTTGCCGCTGCATTGGACTCGGCTTTGGTCACGACCATCGGCTGGAGCTTGCGCTCCGGCTGGGCCGCTACGACCGCCTCGCGCGCCGGCCGTTCGGCGGCATCCGCAACCATCGTCGCCGTACGCTTGACCGACGCTAACGCGATCTTCTCGTTGATCAGGTCTCGCATGTGAGCATCGCGGCTCGCGCCGCTGCTGCCGCCCATGACGACGGCCACGAGATAACGATTGCCCCGGTGTACCGAGGTCACCAGGTTGAAGCCGGAAGCACCGATG
>VAZQ01000156.1 GCA_005883115.1 Alphaproteobacteria bacterium
GTGGGAGGATTTCGCCGAAACCTGGGCGCACTATTTCCATGTCGTCGACACGGTCGAGACGGCGTTCGCATTCGGGCTGCGGATGCGGCCGAAAGTGGCCTAAGGCGCAGGCCTTGCAACGGTGATCGACTTCGACCCCTATGCCGCCGAGATGGATCGCATCATCGATGCTTGGCTCCCGCTCACCTTCGCGGTCAATTCCATCAACCGCAGCATGGGGCAGCCCGACCTTTATCCATTTGTCTTGGCTCCGGCCGTCATCTGGAAGCTGACCTTCATCCATGAGCGGATCCATGCGGTGAGCGCCGAGCACTCGAGCGATTCCGAGCACAACGCGATCCGCGCCATCGTTGCGGGGCTCAGACGCGCGGTCGGCTCTCCGCAATCCACGACGTGACGTGATTGAAGCACCGGTCCCCGCTTCGTCTTCGCAGCCGGTCCGAAAATTGCATCGAGAATTAGGTAATATCCATCGGCCTTAATGTGGCACAGCAGCCTATGTCAATCCTCGCGAGCCTCCATCATGTGACCCGCTACGCCTACGATCGCCCAGTTGCTCTGGCGCCGCAGATCATCCGCTTGCGCCCCGCTCCGCACTGCCGCACGCGCATCGAGAGCTATTCGCTCAAGGTCACGCCGGCGCAGCACTTCGTGAATTGGCAGCAGGATCCGAATGGAAACTGGCTCGCGCGCTTCGTCTTTCCGGAGAAGACGCGCGAATTCACTGTCACGGTCGACCTCGTCGCCGATATGGCCGTGATCAATCCTTTCGATTTTCTTGTCGAGCCGTTCGCGGAAACATTTCCATTCGCCTACCCTGCCGAGTTTGCCGAGGAGCTTGCGCCCTATCTCGATGCCGAGCCGCCCGGTGCGCGGCTCTCGACCTTTCTTGCCTCCATCCCGCGCGAGCGCAAGAGCACCGTGGATTTCCTGGTCGGTCTCAATCAGCGCCTGCAACACGAGATCGGTTACCTCGTTCGCATAGAGACGGGCGTGCAGACGCCCGAGCAAACATTGGCGCTAAGCGCGGGCTCGTGTCGCGATAGCGCGTGGTTGCAGGTACAAATCCTGCGGCACCTGGGGCTCGCAGCGCGATTCGTGTCCGGCTATCTCATCCAATTGCGGCCAGACACACCAGCGCTCGAGGGCCCTGCGGGCCCGGCACAGGACTTCACAGATCTGCATGCCTGGGCCGAGGTCTATGTGCCCGGCGCCGGCTGGATCGGCCTCGATGCGACTTCGGGTCTCCTCTGCGCCGAAGGTCATCTGCCGCTCGCCGCCACTGCGCACTTTCGCGCCGCCGCCCCCATCAGCGGCTCGGTCGAGCCGTCGGAGGTCACCTTCTCGTTCGACACGAGCGTCACGCGCATTTCGGAAACGCCGCGCGTGACCTACCCGTTCTCGGACGCGGCATGGCGCGCCCTCGACGCGCTTGGTGAAAAGGTCGACCGCGACCTTGCGCACAGTGACGTGCGGCTGACGATTGGTGGCGAGCCGACCTTCGTCGCGAGCGACGATTACCAGTCGGCGGAATGGAACACGGCCGCGCTCGGTCCGACCAAGCGCAGCCGTGCCGACGAACTGATCCGCCGGCTCCGGCGGCGCTTTGCGCCAGAAGGGCTCCTGCATTACGGCCAAGGCAAATGGTATCCGGGCGAACAGCTGCCACGGTGGGCCTTCGGCCTTTATTGGCGGCGCGACGGCAAGCCGATTTGGCAACACGAGGCCCTCATTGCAGCGGAGACCGCCTCCTATCAGCCGCTCGGTCAGGACGCGCAGCGCTTTACGCACGCGGTCGCGAGGGGTCTTGGGCTCCACACTGACTACGTGCAGGCAGCGTTCGAAGACCCGACCGCGCGGCTGCTCAAGGAAAGCGAGCTGCCCGAGAATATCGAGCCGGACGATGCCAAGCTCGATGATCCGATCGAGCGCGGGCGCATCATGCGCGCCTTCACGAGTCCACTCGGCGCGCCCGTGGGTTACGTGCTGCCGATTAAGCGATGGGCCACGCAAGCCGAAGCTCGTTGGGTGAGCGAGTTATGGCAAACGCGCCGGCAACGGCTGTTTCTCGTGCCGGGCGACACCCCGATCGGCTCTCGCTTGCCGCTCAGCGCCTTGCCACATCTGCCCGCGGCCGATTACCCGCACGTTGTGCCTGCTGATCCGATGGCCGCGCGCGACGAACTGCCGGAGCCGCAGCTCGTCTCGCGACCCATTTCCGCTCCTCGCGACGACGGCGACCGCAATAGTGTCGAATGCCGTCGCGGGCAAGACACGCCGGCATCCGCGCTGACCTCATCGCCTGGTGGTCCCGTGCGAACCGCGCTCACAGTCGAGGCACGCGAGCGGCGACTGTGCGTGTTCATGCCGCCGCTCGAGCGGCTCGAGGACTATCTCGAGCTGCTCGCCGCCGTCGAAGCGGCCGCCGCTGAGCTCGATATGCCGGTGCACGTGGAAGGCTATGAGCCGCCTGCCGACCCGCGCCTCAACGTCATCAAGGTGACACCCGATCCCGGGGTGATTGAGGTGAACGTGCATCCCGCCGCGAATTGGCGCGAGGCGGTCGAGCTCACGCAAGCGCTCTACGAGGAAGCGCGCCTGTGCCGGCTCGGCGCCGACAAATTCATGATTGACGGCCGCCACATCGGCACC
>VAZQ01000311.1 GCA_005883115.1 Alphaproteobacteria bacterium
CGGGAGCCTGACGGAATTTACTTCAGCTACAACGTTGCGGTGGTCGTGGCGGAAAAGGTCTGAACGCCTCCAGATTCAGTGCAGCATCACCCGGTTCGTGAACCAACTGAAGTCCTGCCAGTCAGCGGCATTCTCCGGTGTCTTGCCCCACCATCGGGAGCCGGTGAATTCGAGGAGCAAACCGTCGGTAATATCTGTGAGATTAGTATCGGTTTGCGCGCAGCCAAGGACCCAGGAAGGAGCAACGCTTTGCCAGAGGGTGCCATTCTTATCCATCGTGTCATGGGCTTCATTTTTTCGCCTCGATCAATCTTTCCTTGGCGGAGATTTCTTCAAACGTGGGCGCCTTCCACAGGCGCACGGCCCCTTCGCTCGCGCTCGCCAGATAGTTGCCGTCCGGAGAAAAAGCGAGGCCCGAAACCGGGCCCTCGTGCCCGTGAAGCGTGGCCGCTTCCTGCATGGAAGCGAGGTTCCACAGCTTGATCGTGCCGTCGTCGGCGCTGGAGGCCAGCGTCCGGCCATCTCGAGAAAAGGCCACATCCCGGAGATCGCCATTGTGGCCTCGCAAGAACCTGATATTTCGCCCGTTAGGCTGCCAAAGCCCGATGGTGCCGTCCGAACTGGCGCTGGCAATCCATTTCCCATCCGGGGAGAAAGCGACGCTCTGAATCCTTCCTTTGTGTCCTTCGAGCATGGTCTGTGGGCCCGGGCGATGCGTATGCCAGAGCGCCATTTTTCCTTCCTTGCCTCCGATTACGAATGTCCCGCCGTCTGGTGAGAGGGCGGCGCTAGTTCTGCCCACGATCGCGCTCGAGCCGAGCGAAGCCTCAACTCCCGATGGATAATCGCGCCGGATGATTTGGCCCTGCCGGGCGAGCATCGCAAAGCCACCATCCTGGGCAAAGACGAGCCGATCCGCGGGCTCCTCTTTGAGCAGCCGCAGAGAGGGCATCTCAAACCACCTCGCGCTCCAGGCGCTGGTCACACAAACGGTTTTCCCATCGGGTGAGAACTCGATCTGGCCTACGCCGCTAAAGGCGAAGTCCTGCGTGGCGGCCTCGCGCCTGGCAACCACGTCCCACAAGATCAAACGATCCGACGCCAGCACGGCCGCATATCGGGAGTCTCGCGAGAAGGCGACTGCAGCGATCCAGGATTCAGACCGGAATTCGGGCTCTGCCGCGCTGTTGGTGGCCATGTCCCAGAGCCGCACGGTGCCATCGGTGCCTCCAGAGACAAGTGTGTTGCCATCGGGGGTGAAGGCTAGACACTGCGGATCTTTGTCGTGGCCTTTGAGCATCTGGAGCTTTTCCGGGTGCTCCAGGTCCCAGATGCAAATGCACAGATTTCCCCCCGCTGAGGCCAGCCGCCGCCCATCGGGGGAGAAGGACAGCCAACCATGAATGCCCGGCTGGCCGCGCAACGGTTCCAATTCGCGCAAAGACGGGAACTCGAACAACCGCACTGCGCCTTGATTCGCGCAGATCGCGAGCCTGGTCCCATCAGGCGAAAACACCGCGTGTTGGGGCCACATTGAGTCCAGGGACCCAATCTGGCGCGGTGCTTGCGGATTGCTCACATCCCACAGTTTCACCGGCTTCGAGTAGCCACCGGTCACGAGCGTCTTGCTGTCGGACGAAAAGGCGACGCACAGGACGCCTCGAAGTTGCGGCTCCAGCTTCGCCAACTCCCGCGGCGGGTTGCTTCGCATATCCCACAGCCGGGCCGTTTCATCCAGCGACGCGCTGGCCAGGAACCTTCCATCGGGTGAAAACGCAAGGTGACCGACGGTGCCCTGGTGGCCGGTTAATATCGCGACCGTTCTGTGCTCAACAACATCCCAAAGGAAAATATCCTTATTTATCCCACCGGCGGCCAGCGTCCGGCAGTCAGGAGAAAAGGCTGCCGCGTGGCTGCGATCTTCGCCTTCGAAGAATGACGCAGGACCGCGATAGGTTTCGAAGGACGGCAATTGCCGCCGCGTGCGCAAATCCCAAAGGCCGACGGTGCCATCACCGCACGCCGCAGCCAGCCAATGGCCGTCGCAGGAAATGGAAACGGTAAACACGCGTGAGTCGAAGCGGGCGAGTGTGGCGACCTCGTCGCTGCGGCATTGGCTGGCGAGATAGCGCCATTCCCAGCCGCGCAGGTCCGAGCGAACCGGAGAATTTGAGGATTTTCCTCTCGGTGGCTGATGCTTCTCGAGCAACTCGCGCACGCGCAGGAGATTGTAATTTTCCAGCGCGTGATTGGCCAGATTCATGTCTGCGGCGTAGAGGTTTTGCCGATTGGCCAGCGCCTCGGCCTCCGCGCGCTGGGCCTCGCCCTGCGCTTGCTGACGGAAGCGCGTGGCGCGAATGGCCTGCCAGGTGCTGGCCACGATGCCTAAAACCAGCGCCAGCGCCACGAGCGCCGCTGCGGTGAAGGCGAGCCGGTTCCGTCGAACCAGTTTCTCGATCCGGTAAAGCGCGCTCGGCGGACGCGCGACCACAGGCTCGTTATTGAGGTGCCGCTGAATGTCGGAGGCCAAACCGTTGGCCGTTTCGTATCGGCGCGTGCGATCCTTTTCCAGACACTTCATCACGATCCAGTCCAGGTCGCCGCGCACCAGGTGAATCAGCCTGGGCGCTTCCGTGTGCCGATGTTTGGCCACCGTCGTTAGTTCGCCCTCCGCCATCGTGCTCAGGCGC
>VAZQ01000312.1:0-2639 GCA_005883115.1 Alphaproteobacteria bacterium
TCGATATCCTGCAATGACAGCTGTCCTTGGCCGAATTGAACCGTGCCGCGCACATCACGCGCGGCAAGCTTGGGCGTGAGCGCGACCCGCGCCACTTTGACGGCAACTTGGCCATTAAGGGACGGCAGTGGCTGCTCGAACGGCTCGGCCGGCCAAAGCGCCGATGCATTTGCGCTGTCGCCGCTCGCGACCGCGCGTTCGCCCTGTGCCGGCATCCCGATCGCCGCGCCAATCGCGGCCGGCAGATCGAGCGCGCCCACCTCGATGTCGCCGTCGATCGAGACCGGTTGCTGTTGGAGACCGAGCGCAAGTTGTCCGCGCACGCTTGCACCCGCGACCGTCCCCGTCACCTCGGTGAGGCGCAGCATTCCATCGCGTAAAGCGAGCCGCGCGGTGAGCGAGGCGGGCAGCGGCTCGGCAGGGCGGCCCGGCGGCGCCGGTCGAGGCGCGCGGAGGCTTGCATTCGTGAGCTTGAGATTGAGTTCGGCGGCCGCGTTTGCACGCTCGCCAAGGCGGACCGTGCCTTTGCCTGCGATGTTCGCCGTGCCGGCCGCGAATTGGGCGTCAACAGCGAGATCGCCGTCGAGCGGTCCTTTCGCCGCAAGCGTAAGCCGCGCCGGCCGCTTCTCGGCCGTGAGGAAGCGGTCGAGCCCGGCGAGTTCAATCAGCGCTCCCCCGTCGTCGCCATCCAACCGGGCGTTGAGCTCCAATTTGGCGGCCGCGAGCGCCGCGAGGATGCCGCGCGTGACCGTATTACCCATCGCGCTCGCCTCGGCTTGCATGCGCAATGTGCCGGCACGGCCGTCGAGCTTGAGTTTCGCGGCGGTGTTGCCCGCCGCCGTCGGATCCAGACCTAGCGCGGCGCGCAATGTGAGCGGCGTCAGACGCGCCGCCGAGCGGCGCAGCTGCTCGCCCGTCGCCGGAGCGATTTTCTCCACCAGCGCGACGATGCCGTCCAGCGCCCGCGCGTCGACATCGAGCGTGAGCGCGCCGTGCGGCGAACGCGCTGCGTCATCGATCCGTCCTTTGACCGCCAGCGTCGCTCCGCCGAAGTCGGCGACGGCGAGCCGCGCGATCTCGAAGCCGTTCGCGTCGCCGCGCATCTCCACCTCAGCCTGCTTCGCCTCGACCCCGGCGACGAGCGCGCGCGCAATCTTCAGCGAGAGCGCGCCCTCACGCGGCCAATCGAAGGCGCTATCGCCGAGCACCGCCTTGGCAACGGCCTGGACGCGGTCGAAATCGATTTCAGGTGCGTTCAGCGCGGCCTCGAGCCGCGCCGGCCGGTCATCACGCGCCCAGGTGTAGGCCAGCCGCCCGGCGACCGTCATGCGGTCGACGTCGAGTTTCAATTGCTCGATCGTGATGGCCTCGGCGCCCACCGCTACATCGCCGGTGAAGCGCAGCGGACCAGCGGATCCAGATTGCTCGTCGCTGCGTTCGCCCAGCCAAGCAGCGAAGGCGCGCGGATCGCTGGCCTCGAGCTTGGCCGATCCCGCGAACTGCACGCCTGGACCGAGACGCCCGCTCAGCCGCAGCTGGCTCATGCCCGGCGCGCGCAACTCCAAGCCCTTGATGTCGATGCCATCGGCATCGGCTTTGACCTCGGCAGCGAGGCGCACCAGGGTTGCGCCACCAAGCGTAACGCTCTCGGCATTCAGGTTCAGCGCCGCGGGAATGGGAAGCCGCGACGCCTCAAGCAGGGATTCGGCAAGCGTCTTCACGGCGGCGAGCGGACGCCGGCGCATGGTCTCGGGCAGCGCCAGCACCCGATCGAGATCTATCTGCGGTGACGACAGCGTGCCGTTGAACTCTGGCTGCCGCCCCAATCGCAGATCGGCGCCGCCCTTGAGTCTGATCGCCCGGTCATCCGGGCCGTATTGGAATTCGATCTGCTCCAAGACGGCCGCGGTGCTGTCTCCCTTGACGCGACTGCTCACGCGCCACGGCTCGACGATAAGCGAGCCAGCACCGGCCGGCGCACGGCCGACCGCGCGCGCGAATTGAACGTTGCCGTCGAAACGCGGCATGCCACGCTCGATCCAGATCGAGAGATCGGCTTCGGCGGCGAGCGGCTGGTCGATTGGATCGATCATGAAACGCAGCTTGGTCCCGGCGTCGGCGCCGATGCGGCTGCTCGCGATGCGATAAGGATAACGTTGCCCGGCAATGACGAAGGAGCCATCGCCTTTGACCGGCCCCACGAGCGAACGCAATTCGCCAGTGAAATCGAGCTTCTCGAGCACGAGCCTGCTGTCGCTCGCGGCATCGGCGAGGGTCGCGCGCGCATCCTGGACTTGCAGGCGCGCGATCGACACCGCTTCCAGGTCGAAGCCGAGCTTGGGAAGAGGCCAGGCAAGGCGGCCGGAGGGATCGAGCCCGGCCGAGAACTCGGCCCCCTCGAGCCGGGCATCGGCAATGCGCCATTCACCCCGCGCGAACGCACCCAGTGCGAATTCGATGCGCAGTAGCCGCGCGCGGACCCTGCTTCCCTCGTCCGGCCGGCCGAACTCGACCCCTTGCAGGGTGATGGTAGGGGTCGGCAGGAGCCGAGCATCGATCGCGCCGGTGACGCGGAAGTCGAGTCCGGTCAGGCGGCTGGCTCTCGTCTCGAACTCGCCGCGATAGCTGTTCCAATCGAT
>VAZQ01000312.1:2644-9597 GCA_005883115.1 Alphaproteobacteria bacterium
GTCACCAGCGCCAGAATAATGGCCATCGCGACACCGAGCAGCGTCGTCTGCACCCGTCTTCACCTCGGGTCTCGACCCTCGCACTGGGCGGTGTGCGCGGGCCTTAACGCCCGATCACCAATGCGTTGAGCGCGATTTATGTTGGCCGGGCCATGCGCCGGCGTCCCCGTTCCCTGCTCCGCTGCGCCCCCAGCGGGAGCTGGTAATATCCGGCGCGTTGACGGCAAATCTATGTCCGCCGCCAATGGCTTAGGCGAGGGTTTGCGCGCGGCGCCGCCAAATCGGTGCAAGCCCGCGTAAGGACCAGGCAGGTGGGGGCGGCTCACGTCAGCGCGACGATCTTTCCCGGATTCATGATGTCGTCGGGATCGAGCGCGCGCTTGATCGCCGCCATAGCCGCGAGTGCCGGGCCTCCCAGTTCGCCCGCGAGATATTTCATCTTCCCCTGCCCGATCCCATGCTCGCCGGTACAAGTGCCGTCCATGGCGAGCGCGCGCTCGATGAGCCGCTCGCACAAGGCTTTGACCCGCTTGACTTCCGCCTCGTCGGCCATGTCGACCAGCAAACTGAGGTGGAAATTTCCGTCGCCCACGTGCCCTAGAATCGGTGCGACGAGATCGAGTTCGGCCACGTCGCGTTGTGTTGCGGTGACGCATTCCGCCAGCCGCGAGATCGGGACGCACACATCGGTCGCGAGCGCCTGCGCGCCGGGGCGCAACGCGCGGCCCGCCCAGTAGGCATCGTGACGCGCCTGCCAAAGCCGCGAGCGGTCCTCGGGCCTCGTCGCCCATTCGAAGGGGCCGCCGCCAAGGGGCCGCCGCCGAGATCGCGCGCGATCTCGCCGAAGCGCTCCGCCTGCTCGGCGGCCCCCGCTGGCGAGCCGTGAAACTCGACGAACAGCATCGGCACTTCCGGCAAAGTGAGCTTGGAATAGAGATTGGTCGCTTTCACCTGCAGCTCGTCGAGCAGTTCGATGCGCGCCACCGGCACCCCGAACTGGATCGTCGCAATGGCGGCATTGCACGCGGCCTCGAGCGACGGGAACGGGCACACGCCGGAGGAGATCGCCTCGGGAATGCCGGACAGCTTGAGCGTGAGCTCGGTGATGACGCCGAGCGTGCCTTCGGCGCCGACGATCAGTCGCGTGAGATCGTAGCCGGCCGACGACTTCTTGGCGCGCCGCGCGGTGGTCATCAGCTCGCCGTTTGCCAGCACGACTTTGAGCGCGAGCACATTGTCCTTCATGGTGCCGTAGCGCACCGCATTGGTGCCCGAGCAGCGCGTCGCCGCCATGCCGCCGAGCGAGGCGTCCGCGCCCGGATCGACCGGGAAGAACAGGCCCTGGTCGCGCAGGTGCTCGTTGAGCTCTTTGCGCGTGATCCCCGGCTCGACCACGCAGTCGAGATCCTGCGAGTTCACCGCCAGCACGCGTTTCATGTCGCGAAAATCGATCGACACCCCGCCATAGGGCGCATTGACGTGGCCCTCGAGCGAGGTGCCGGTTCCGAAAGGGATGACCGGCACGCGGCGCTCGGCACAGATGCGCACGATGTCTTGCACGTCGGGGGCCGCCTGCGGGAAGATCACCGCGTCGGGCGGCTCGTTGGCGATCCAAGTTGTGGTGTTGGCGTGCTGCTCCCGCACCGCCTGCGAGGTGACGAGGCGATTGCCGAATTTTGCCGCCAGCACGGCGATCACGGCGTTGACCGCAGCAGGATCGCGGCGCGCGATCGGATCGGGCTTTTGTTGCGCCAGTGCCATTGCCAACTCAGGTACCAGCCCCGCGTCATGATGTTACCGCAACGGGGCGGGCAAGGAACGGACATTGAGGGGGCGCGTACGGAGGGCGGTCCCCTCGCCGGCGAAGGGGGGCGAGGGATACCGAGACGCGAAAAGCGCATTCACGCGGGTCCATAGCCCGTCGAAGACGGGCGTAACCGCCCTTGCGGCCGCGCTATGGCGGCGAGGCAGATGAGGGGCAAGACGCCAGCAGGCTAGGGATTCGCGCTAGCATTGTTAGCCGCATGGGCCCTCGCTGCGCTCCGCCCCCCTCCCCCCGCTTTGCCAGGGATGAAGCTTATCAGGCTCGCGAGCTTGCGCCGGGCGTAGAACATGCGCGTCTTCACCGTGGCCTCGCCGATGCCGACGATGTCGGCGACCTCCTTGACCGACCGACCGTGGTAGTAGACGAGGTCGATCACCTCGCCATGCTCCGGCGACAGGCTAATCAAGGAGTCGCGCAGCACTTGGGTACGGTTCTTCTTCTGCAGCGACGCTTCCGGATCGTCCGCGGGATCTGGGACGGTTGCGGCGATGCGCGCATCCAGTTCCGCATTGCTGCGCGCGCGCCGTGCCGACAGCGCCTTGTAGCGGGCGATCGCGAGCAGCCAGGTGGAAACCGAAGCGCGGCCCTTGAACGACGCGGCCTGACGCCAGACGTCGAGAAACACGTCGCTCAAGAGATCTTCCGCCGCCGTCTCGTCGCGCACGATGCGCAACAGCCAGCGGTACAATGGTATGCGATAGCGTGCAAACAGCGTGCGCATCGCGAGCTGATCTTTGGCAGCGATCCGCCTGATCAACGCTTCATCCGATGCTGCATCGTCGAAGGAACTATCGCGCGGCGCCGCCCGCGCAGACGCTGCGGCGGCAGATTTTGCGTCGGTGAGAGCGATTGTCATGGGTGATCCCCGATCATCACGTCCCGACCTACTAACTCGGGTGCAGCAAAAAAGTTGCAAGGTGTCCGTCGATCAAAGAGCTGTGAAAGTGACGTGTTTCCGCCGCAAGCGTTAAAGCCGGACCTGGGAAGCATGGGGAAGCTCAGTCCGGCCGAGCTTCCGAACGGCGGCGCAGCACGTTGGCGACGAGCGATGTCACGCTGGGCGCCTCGTCATCGCGGAACGGAATCGGACGGCACAGATCCATCACGATGATACCGAGCCGCGCCATGCGATAGGCGGCGTAGAGCGCGTCGGCGGCGCTGGTCGCAAAGCGCTCGGTCAGCGCGCCGCCGAGATGCTGCACGAGAGATGAGCTCGCAATGTCGACGGCACCCAGCTTGCCGGCCTCGATCACGAGCCGCCGCAGGAGATGGACGGTCGTGGCGGCGGTCGGCCGGTGCCCGTACGAGGCCGCAATCGCGCGCACCATGCGAATACCGCAGGCAAGAAAGAAAACCGCGTCGGTCAAGCCGGTGGGACTGATCGCCGTGATGCCGAAGGCGCGCAGCACGGCGGTGCGCACATGCGCCTCGGCACGGCGGTCGAGCGGCTTCATGACGGTGCGCGAGAGAATCTCGATCTGCTGCACCGTCGCGTGATGAAGCTTGGCCTGCCGCTGGAAGGTTTCGACCGCGGCTTCGATCTCGCGTTCGCGCGGGACGACTGCGAGCACGTCGGCGATCGCCTTTCGGCCTTCCATCGGCAACAGGCGACCATCCGCGAGCCGGCGGTGGATCGCCTCGACGTTTCTGAGCCGCAGCAAACTTCCCAATTCCCGGGCGATGACGGCGCCGCCGCCTGCCACGCCGGCAGCCAGCGCGGTTGCCGCGAGCACGCCCAACGCCGCGCTGCGCTCGAATGCGGCGACGATCCAGCCGACGGCGTCGACCGTCAGCCAGCCGATCAAGAGGAGCGCCACGCCCGCCACGCCGAAGGTCATGACACGATCGCGCCGGCGCGGCGCCCCGGGCGGTACCGCGGGGAGCGCAGGCTCGCTGGGCGTAATGGGCTCGGTACGCTCGGTCGGGATGATTTGTGGCGCGAGCGGGCGTGGCGCCGCCGCGGCGTCGGCCGCCTCGACTTCGATCACGCGGGCAGTGAGCGCAGCGCCGTGTTCGCTTTGATCGCTCATCGCAACCGGTCCCCGAGCAGAAATTCGAGCGCCAGGTCGAGGTTGATGTGCGCGATGCCGTCGACCGGCGAGGCGTCGATGGCGGGCGGCTCGAACACCGGAACGTTGAGAAAGGGCGAACCCCACGCATCGGCGCGCGGCGGGCGGATTGGAACGTTGCCGACGAAAAATTTCGACTGCTTGTTGCTGCCGACCGGCCGGCCGACCACGACCTGCACACGCTGCCCCTCGATCTCCTGGCTCTCCTCCGCGGTCGAGATCACTGACGCCAGCGCCGTCACGTCGAGTTGCGCGTTGCTGCTTCTGACCTCGAGCGCGGGAAACGCCGCCATGTTGCGCAACAACGCGGCAAGGTGGTCGCGCTGGATGTCGGGAACATGATCCGCCTTCGTCGCTGCGAATAAGACCTTGTCGATGCGCGGGCCGAGCAACAGCCTGGAAAGAATTCCGCCGGGGCCATAGCGAAAACTCTCCAGAATGGCGTCGAGCGCGAGCCGCGTGTCCTCGAAGGCGTCCCGACCCGCCAGCAGCGCGCGCAGCACGTCGACGAGCACGATCTGCCGTGTGTAGTGGCGAAAGTGGTCCTCGTAGAAGCGCGCCACCACCTCCCGCTTATAGACATCGAAGCGCTCGGCCAGCAACGCGCCGAGCGTGCCGGGCGCAAACGGGTCGACGCCGTCGGCAACGTCGAGCGGCGCAAACCACAAATAGGGCACGTCGCCGAGCGTTCCGCGGCACAGAAAGCGCCCGGGCTGGAGAAAGCTCAGGCCGTGCCGGTCGCGCGCGGCGATGAGATAGCCGCAATAGCGATCATGCAGTTCTTTGGCGACCTCTTCGCGCGCATTCTCCTCGGGCCGGTGCTGCGCCAGCAACGCGAGAAAATCACGCGCGATCTCGGCCCGCACGCCTTTGCGCAGCAGGCGCACGGTCGCGCGCGACCACTCGGCATAACTCACCGCCATGAGCGGCAGATCGAGCAGCCACTCGCCGGGATAGTCGACGATCCGGATCGTGAGGCTCGCCGGGTTCCCGGAAATCGCGCTGACGAATCTTCCCAGCGCGCTTGCCGGCGCAAAGCGGACTTCGATGCCGACCTCGCTCATACCCTCGGTCGGCGCCGGCCAGTCCGGGACCGCCATCTTCTCGATATTGTCGCGATAGGGAAAGGACGGCAGTCGGTTGGCGCTGGCGCCCGCGATAGTCGCCGCGATCAGCCGGCGCTCGCCGACCACGCCGAGCAGCGGCATGCGGTTGGGATTGTGCGCGCAGCTCAAAAGGTTGTGGATGAGGCTCGTCACGAGCACGGTCTTGCCGGAGCGGCTCAAGCCCGTCACCGCGAGGGAAACCGTCGCGCTGCCGGCAAGCTCGCCGAGGCTGAGCCGCTCGGAGGCCTGCGCGAAGATCGGCGAGAGCCAGCTCAAATTCAGCATGGACGGCATACCAAACCCGATCGCGCACGTTCTCCGCGTCGTCCCCGTGACGGGCACCCCGCGACGCGAGCGTCGCGGGGACCCCGTAGCGGCGGCCCATATTTCCGAGCAGCAGTGGCTATGGGTTCCCGCTTGCGCGGGAACGACAGCACCAGCGTCGGGCTTTCGCAAGTGGCTGGCGCGATGGACGATGCCGCGCCGCGCATCGTAAGGTCGGCGCATGCTCGAGCGTTGCGATCTCGAACCACTATTCTTCGCCCCCTTCGTCTCCTCGCTGATGCGCGTCGAACCCGACTGGATCGACTACAATGGTCATCTCAATATGGCCTATTCTGCGGTCTCCACTACGTCAAGACGCGCAGACATTCCTGCTACACCGCCGAGGTGCATGTGCGCTATCTGCGCGAGCTGCATGCGGGCGACCCAGTTCGGGTGACCTTTCAGCTGCTCGACTACGATGCCAAACGCATGCACTATTTCGAGCAGCTGTTCCATGCGAGCGACGGCTGGGTTTCGGCGACCTCCGAGAACATGTCGCTGCACGTCGACATGGTGGCCGGCAAGACCGCGCCCTTTCCGGATGACGTCGCGCGCGGGCTTGCGCGCATGCAGGCTGCGCATGCCAAGCTGCCGCGCCCGGAGGCGGCCGGGCGGCGGATCGCCATGTCGGGCAAGAATTGAGCCGCAAGGCGTAGCTTAAGCCACGTGTCCACGCATACAACGACGGGAGGAACCCCTCCCCATTCGGCACCACCAGTGCCATCTTTAGCTTAAGATTCGCCGCGGCAACGCTGCGCGCCGGCACGAGGCGCCGGAATCAATCACGGAAGAAGAATGGCTGAACCGGACAAAGTGCCGCGCGAGGATCCGCTTGACGCGCCGAGACCGCGGCCGGGCGGGATCGCAGAGCGCGCGCGGGCAGCGTCTCCTGCGCCCTATCTGACCGGTCTCAATCCGGAGCAACGGCTGGCGGTCGAGACCCTGGAAGGGCCGGTGCTGGTGCTCGCCGGCGCCGGCACCGGCAAAACGCGTGTGCTGACCACACGCGTCGCCCACATCCTCGCCACCGGGAGGGCGCGCCCGAGCGAGATTCTTGCGGTCACATTCACCAACAAGGCCGCGCGCGAAATGAAAGCGCGCGTCGGCGCGATGGTCGGCCAAATCGTCGAGGGGATGCCCTGGCTCGGCACCTTCCATTCGATCGGCGTAAAAATCCTGCGCCGCCACGCCGAACTGGTGGGCTTGAAACCCGACTTCACCATTCTCGACCAGGACGATCAGATCCGCCTCCTCAAGCAGCTCCTGCAAGCGGAGAACATCGATGAGAAACGCTGGCCGGCGCGCGTGCTTGCGGGCCTTCTCGACAGCTGGAAGAACCGCGGGCTTACGCCTGAGCAGGTCCCCTCCGGAGAGGCGGCGAGCTTTGCCAGCGGCCGCGGCAAGAAGCTGTACGCCGCCTACCAGGAGCGGCTCAAGGTGCTCAACGCCGCCGACTTCGGCGACCTCTTGCTCGAATGCATTCGCCTGTTTCGCGAGCAAAGCGAAGTGCTGCGGCAATATCAGTCGCGCTTCCGCTACGTGCTGGTCGACGAGTATCAGGACACCAATGTGGCGCAGTATTTGTGGCTGCGCCTGTTGGGGCAGAGCATGACCTTGTCGAGCGCTTCC
>VAZQ01000313.1:0-1819 GCA_005883115.1 Alphaproteobacteria bacterium
ACAAATATCCGTCCAAACCGGTTCGCATGATCGTCTCCTTCTCCGCCGGTGGTCCGACCGACACCGTCGCGCGCGTCATGGGCGCGAAGATGGGAGAGCTGCTGGGCCAGCAGTTCGTGGTGGAGAACCGGGTGGGCGCGGGCGGCAATATCGGCGCCGATCAGGTCGCGAAGGCGCCGCCCGACGGCTACACGTTGCTGATGGCGACGGTCTCCACGCACGCGATCAATCCGGGCCTCTATAGGAACATGCCTTACGATCCCGTGCGCGATTTCGCGCCGATCGCGCAGATCGGCGTAACGCCGACGCTGCTCGGCGTGCATCCTTCTCTGCCCGCCACTGACGTGAAAAGCCTCGTCGCCCTCATCAAGGATAACCCGGGAAAATTCACCTACGGCTCTTCCGGTCTCGGCTCCATCCTTCATCTCTGCGGCGAGCAATTCAAGGCGGCCGCGGGCGGCATCAATGTCGTCCATGTGCCATACCGCGGCTCGGCGCCCATGATGTCGGATCTGGTCGGCGGGCAGATTTCAATGGCGTTCGATGCGACGCCAACCGCACTGCCGCAAGCCCAGTCGGGCGCGATCCGCGCGATCGGCGCCGGCATGGCCACGCGCATGCGCGCGATGCCGGGGCTGCCGACCCTGCAGGAGCAAGGCTTGCAGGGCTTCGAGTGCTACACGTGGAACGCGATCCTCGCTCCCGCAGGCACGCCGCAGCCCATCGTCAATCAGCTCAGTGAATCGATCAACACGGCGCTTTCCGATCCTACGGTGATCAAGCGCTTGGAAGAGGCGGGCATCGATCCAACGCCTGGCAGCTCGCCGGAGAAAGCGACCGCGTTCATCAAGACGGAGCTGGCGAAATGGGCGCCGATCATCAAGGCCTCGGGCGCCCATATCGATTGAGAGCCGGGCATGAAGATTACTGCGAGCGGAAAGGCACTGGGCGCGATCATCGAAGGGATCGATCTCGCCCAACAGCTTTCGGAGAGCGAGTTCAAGCAGATCCTTCGCGCGTTAGGCGCTCACGGTGTGCTTTGCTTTCCCAAGCAACGGCTCGCGACCGAGCATTTCGTGCGCTTCGGGCGTATGTTCGGCGAGCTTGAGATCAACGTGGCCAATCAATTCCATGAGCCCGAGTTTCCAGAAGTGATGGTGCTGTCCAACATGACGGCGGATGGCAAGCCGATCGGGCTGGCCGATGCCGGACAGGGCTGGCACACCGATATGTCCTACAGCAAGGAGATCGCGCTCGCGAACGTGCTCTACGCCGTCAGCGTTCCCAGGCGTGAGGGGCGCGCACTCGGGGATACGCAATTCCGCAACATGAGATCAAACGGCGGCTCGAGGGGCGCACGGCAACGCATGATTTCGCGAAATTCTGGGACATGATGCGCGCGCGGCCCGGCTCGCCGCGCGCGCCGCTCACCCCGCAGCAGCGGGCCAAGAAGCCGCCGGTGTCGCAGCCGATCTTTCGCACGCATCCGATCACCGGCCGCGCGGTCCTTTACTGCAACCCTGGCTACGCGACGCACATCGATGGCATGGGGGACGCGGAAAGCGCGGAGCTGCTCCAGGCTCTGTTCGCCCACCAGGCGCAGGAGAAGTATTTCTACGCGCACCAATGGACGGAAGGCGACGTGCTGATGTGGGACAATATCGGCACGGTGCACAACGCCGTCGCCGACTATCGCACTGACGAACCGCGCTACATGCGCCGCCTGCAGATCATGGCGACCAAGGATTATGCGCGCCTAGCAGCATGACAGGCTTGGCCCAGTGCAGCACGGCCGAGCCACCGACTGCACCTTGTCCGC
>VAZQ01000313.1:1863-8257 GCA_005883115.1 Alphaproteobacteria bacterium
AAGCACAACAATTTGATCCATCCCAATTTTGCTAGGAAACGACCCTCATCGGGAGAGACGCGGCGGCATCTTCGCTCATGCCCGGCACAAGTGCTGGCGATTCGCTCTCTTCGGTTTCGGCACAGAAGTCGTTGCAATAATAGCGCTCGCCGTTGCCCTTCCACGCGGAAGCCTCGGCAAGCGAGCGTCCGCACGCGGCACACGTCAGCGTTTGCATCATTTCGTTCTCCGCAATCCGGCCGGATCGCAAACGCGCCTCCCCTAGGCTTGGTTCCTCCCACCCGCGGGGCAAGCACGGTCGTTCATCAGGCTCGAAATGTCGGCTACCGTACCGACGGGCCGGCGAATAGCGCCTAAGGCTTCGAAACCGCCGGCGGCAGCTCCGGTAGGCCGGTGGCTGAGAGACCGGTCGCGCTCCCGCCTGCACCGGGAGCGCCTCATGCCGAGCACGCCCTTCCTCGATGATGCTGGAACCGACCCGGAAGTCAGGCGCGTCGTCGGCGTCGCATTCGAAATGACCCGAATCGCACTCAGTCTTGCCGAGCGCCCCGCCGTCACCAACGAAATCATCGCCAAGCGCATTATCGAACTTGCCAAGGCTGGCGAGCGAAATCCCGATATTCTGTGCGAAGGCATCCTCAAGGAATTTCGCGAGCGGCGGCTGTAATCCCGCAACGCGGGCGGCACCCCTCTCACACCTTAATCAGAGCGTAGGGACGGCTGCTCGGTTTCTCGACTTGCAAGGCCACGTTGTACACCGGCGCGCCGCGCGACGTGCGGCCCTGGTACCGGCCATGGTGGGCATGACCATGAACGACGGCGCTCACCTTGAAGCGGTCGATCGTTTCGCCAAGCCGTGACGACCCCAAGAACGGGAAGATTTCCAACGGCTCGCCTTCGACCGTGTCGACGACGGGCGCATAATGCAGCACCACGACGGCCCGCTCGTTGCGGACCGCGCGCATGGCATTCTCGAGTCGCATCGCTTCGCCCACCGACTCGGCTACGAAGCTCTTGACCACGGTCTCCCCAAACGAAGCAAGCATGCGGCGGCCGAACCCGCCGATGAACCCCTTCACCCCGACGAAGGCGACGCCGTTTGCCTCGTACGACTGGCCGTTGAGCAGGTGCATGCCGGCGGCCTTCAGGATTTTCTCGACGTCTTCGGCCTGGCCGGACTCGTAATCATGATTTCCCAGCACGCCGATGACCGGGATCGAGCAGACGCGCAGATCTTCGGCAAGAACCTCCGCCTCGCGCGGCTTGCCGACGTCCGTGAGGTCCCCGCAAAGGACGAGCACTTCCGCCTTGGTCGAGATTTCGGCAAATAAGTCGCGGAACAACGACGTGCGATCTTCCTTGACGTGCAGGTCGCCAATGGCTGCGAAGGTAAACATGTCGGGCTTGGCAGGCATGACCTCACGCGCTCTCCTCGCCTGCATCCACGAAACCCCACTCTTGGACCGCGGCCTCGTAGTCGATCTCCGAGAACATCCGCCCGCGGCATATCTTCACGCGCGGAGGCGGGAGGTCGAGCTGCCGCTCGAGGCGGCCGAGCAACTCGTCCATGAGCCAGCGGGGGACGCGTTCGCGCTCGCTCGGGTAGGCCCAGCGGAAATTGATGAGATGAACCAGAAGTACTTCCCAGTGAAGGTCCATGTAGCCGAGCAGACGTCGCCACTCGATCCGGTCATGCTGCTTGAGGATCAGGTGCACGATGTCTGCACCGTCATAGCGATGTCGCAGTTGAACGAAGGCCTTGGACCAAATCAGCTCGGTCGGCGCGATGACGCGCACCGGCATGCCGAATACCTCGACGCGCGGCGCGTGCTCGAACCAGCCATCGCTCACCGGCGTGGTGCCGTGCCAGGAGGCGAAGATCAGGTCGAAGAAATGCTCGCCGCGGAAGACCTTGGCGATCCAACGCTCGTCCTCGATCTCGATGGCATAGCCGAGGCTCTTGAAGCGTTCGAGGATGCGAGGGTAATCGCTCGGCTTACACAGAATGTCGAGGTCCTTGGTTGCGCGCGTGACGCCGGTATACACGCTGAGCGCATAGGTGCCGGCCAAGAGGAAAGGAAGACCGAGTTTCGACAGCTCGCGCAGGGCGTCCGCATAGAACGCCTCCGCCACCACCGAGGGCGCCGTTGGCTCGGCTGCGGCGTCGATGGTGCGAATATCGCTGACTGCTCGCGGCTCGCCTGCCATGAAATCGCTGCACGACGGGGTCGGCGCCTGCCACAAGGGCGCGTTCGGCGCCTATGCGACAATCAAATAAGCGGCACAAGGTTCCGTTCAGAGAACCTCGCTCTGACAAGACGCCTTTGGGGGACGCTGCCGTGACGCGGCTCGTGCAAGCCAGACTCGTCAACGATCCGTTCTCGGATCCTGCGCTATTCTCGGATCCTGCGCTATTCGTCGATTTTCATTTCGCGCGTCGGGCATTGCTATTCGATCTCGGCGATCTGTCACCCTTGTCCGCGCGCGAACTCCTGCGCGTCAGCCATGTATTCGTTTCGCATACCCATATGGATCATTTTGCGGGCTTCGATCGACTGTTGCGGCTTAGCCTGCACCGCCTAGCGCCTCTTCACCTCGTCGGTCCGGTCGGTTTCGTGAATCAGGTGGAGCACAAGTTGAGGGGCTATAATTGGAATCTTCTAGACGCAGCGTCGTTCGACTTCGTCCTGACGGCCGCCGAATTCGACGGCGATCGCGTCGGCCGGCTCGGCGAATTCCGTGCTCGACAGGCCTTCCGCCGGCGCGAACTCCCGCCACCGCCGCTCGCGTCCAGAAGCGTGCTGGAGGAAGACGAATTTCAAATCGAGAGCGTCGTCCTCGACCACGGCACTCCCTGTCTCGCCTTCGCGTTTCAGGAAAAGCTGCGGATCAACGTGTGGCGGGAGGGCCTCGATTTGCTCCGGCTTCCGGTCGGCGCCTGGTTGAACGAAGCCAAGCGCGCGGTGAGGCGCGGCGAGCCGGACGACAGCCGCATCCGGATCCGCGACGACTTATCCGTCCCGCTCGGCCTACTCAAGCAGCACGCGCTGCGTACAGCGAGCGGGCACAGACTAGCATACGTAGTCGACGCAGCCTTCCACGAATCGAATGTCGCAAAAATCACCGAGGTTGCGCGCGGCGCCGACCAGCTCTTCATCGAGACCGCGTTTCTGCAGGAGGACGCGGAGCTCGCTGCCAAAAGGCACCACCTCACCGCCGCGCAGGCCGGTGCGCTCGCAAGACGAGCGGGTGTTTCGAGTGTCATCCCGTTCCATTTCTCGCCGCGGTACACGCATCGGGAGAATGAACTGCGGCGGGAATTGGAACTCGCGTGGCGCGGATGATGCCACGCCGTTCGATCCCACTTGAATTTCGATGCCGCGCTTGGCGAATGAAAGGCGCGATGGACGGGATTGTCCGGCGCGTTCCTCGCAAACTTGGGCCGCCCGCAGTCGAGTGGCCATCTTTTTACGTCGCAGATGCCGTCGCTCGCGGCCAAGGCGACAGGCGCATCAACCGCGCTCGGTAGAGCTGGGCGAGGACCAAGCCTGCATTAAATTGATCGGGAAAGGAAACACGATGGTCGAACTGCGCTCGCCAGCAATATCGAACAATGTTGCGAGATAACGCAGCTGCATTGCCTGCGGCACCGGCGCCAGGATTTGCGCGGCGTCGAGCAGCTTCTGCGCTGCTTGCTGCTCTCCTTCGGCGTTTATGATCTTGGCGCGGCGCGTGCGTTCGGCCTCCGCCTGACGGGCGATCGCTCGTATCATGCTCTCGTCGAGATCGATGCGCTTGATCTCGACGGTAGAGACCTTGATGCCCCATGCCTCGGTCTGTTTGTCGAGCACGTCCTGGATATCCGCATTGAGCTTGTCGCGCTCGGCCAGCATTTGGTCGAGGTCGTGCTTTCCCAAGACCCAGCGCAACGTGGTCTGCGCAAGCTGGCTAGTTGCAGCAAGATAATTATAGACCTGAATGACTGCTCGCTCCGCGTCGACGACGCGGAAGTAGATCACGGCATTCACCTTGACCGACACGTTGTCGCGCGAAATGACGTCCTGGGGCGGGACCTCATCAACGATCACGCGCAGATCGACCCGCACCATTTGCTGGACGAATGGCACGAGGAGGAAGAACCCCGGTCCCTTGGTGCCGGTATAGCGGCCGAGCGTGAACACGACACCGCGCTCGTATTCGCGCAGGATCCGCACCGCCGAGAACAACACGATCACGGCGAGGATCGCCAAAGCGGCAATTGTTGCAATGGAAAGCATGAGTAGCCTCCTTGTGGTCGTTTGCAAGATCCGTCAGGCCGGCTCGACGACGAGAACGAGGCCGTCGCGATTGACGACTTTGACGCGCGCCCCGGGCTGCAGAGGCCGCTGGGCTCGCGCCCGCCAAATCTCGCCGTGTACCCGCACGCGTCCCTCTTCTCCATCCCAGGTCACGGCTTCGCCCTCAAGGCCGAGCAAGCCCTCTTTGCCGGTCACCACGGGACGCCGCCGCGACCGCAGCAGCATCGTGAGCACCAGCAGGAACAGGGCGGCGGTGAGCACGGTGGTGCCTGCCACGACCGAGAGCGAGAGCGCAAACCCCGGCGCGCCAGAGGGAAACATCATGATCGCGCCGATCACGAACGCCGCGATCCCGCCGACGCCGATGATGCCGAAGGAGCCGATATGCGCTTCGGCCACCATCAGGCCAATCCCGAGCAGCACCAGCGCCGCGCCGGCATAGTTGATGGGCAGCAGGTTGAGAGCGTAGAGGGCGACCAAGAGGCTGATGGCGCCGATGAGCCCCGGCGCCACCGCCCCCGGATTGAGGAATTCGAATATCAGTCCGTAGGTGCCGATCAGCAGCAAAATGAAAGCGACGTTGGGATCGGTGATCACGGCCAAGAGCTCAGTGCGCCAATCCGGGGCTGCGGCCACGATCTCGAGGCCCGCAGTTGCCAAGGCTTGCGGCTTGCCGGCAACCTTGACGCTGCGTCCATCGATTTTGCGGAGAAGATCCGGCACGTCGTCGGCCATCACGTCGATCACATTGAGTTTGAGGGCCTCGGACGCCGGAAGGCTCACCGCCGTGCGGACCGCTTCGGCCGCCCAGTCCGCGTTGCGCCCGTTGAGCTCGGCCAAGCCGCGGATATACGCGACGGCATCATTGATCGCTTTGCGGGTCTCCGTGTCCGCCGGCTCGCTGGCGCTGGTATCGCCGCCGCTGCCTTTTTCTTTATCCTTGGGTTGCGGCGCCCCGCCCGGCAGACGCGGCGTGCCGCCCAACTGGATCGGCGTGGCGGCGCCGAGATTGGTACCGGGCGCCATGGCGGCGATTGCGCTGGCATAGGTGATGTAGGTGCCCGCGCTCGCCGCGCGCGCGCCGCTCGGCGCCACGTAAGCAGCAACGGGCAGCGGCGAAGACAGGATCGCGCGAATGATCTCGCGCATGGAGGTATCGAGCCCGCCCGGGGTATTCATGCGCAGGACGACGAGGCGGGCGTCGACTTGGCTGATCCCGCGAAGCTCGCGCACGACATAGTCGGCAACGGCCGGACCGATGGCGCCGTCGATCTGGAGCACCACGGCCTTCGGTGCCGCGACAAGCTCGGCAGGGAGCGCATGCAGGAAGAGAATGCCGAGGACGAGCGTACGCGTCGCGCATCGGCTCAGGACGAAATCCATACGGCCGGCGCGGAGCTGCATCAGCGCTGCCCGCATGGGCCCCTCCTCGTTGCGCGCCGCACGGAATTGGGGGCTTCTGCCTGGTCTGCTACCCTGTGGGCCCCCGAACCAAAGCTCTCATGAAAATACGACCGGTCTTCAATCTTCACACGAGCGACCAAATTGGGAAAGCCCTTCCTGCAGATGCTCGGGCAACAAGGGCAGCCCGAGCAGATAGGCAGCGATGCGCTCGCGCGCGCGGCCTCGCTGCGAAGTTCTTGCCACTCGTCGATGGAAGCATCGCCCCGGCCGAGCCACGTTAAGGCAATGAGATCGACCTGCTCGTCCTCATCGAGCGCGCCAATGAATGCCGTCAGCTCTTCGTAGACCGGATCGTCGGGTTGGTCCTCGAGCACATCGACCATCCGGTCGTCGGCTGCATTGGATCCGGGTTCCGGATCAGCGACGACATCCTTGGCCTCGAACTGGCGGGCCTTGACGATGACGTAGCAGACCTTCTCGGGTGAGATCGATAAAGTCGAGGTCTCGTCCATGCTCCCACCTCGGGATTGCCGCCCAAAGCTCGGTGAGCCAGCCAACGCTTGTTGGCCTTCAAACATTGATCTTGCCGGAATAGTTCCAGTGCATCGTCCAGGATCGGCCACTCTGCCCGGCTTATCGGGCGCTATCACGCGACGCTTTTGGCTCAACCGGCCGCATCAGCGGTCACGCCA
>VAZQ01000314.1 GCA_005883115.1 Alphaproteobacteria bacterium
CCGGGAGCGCTCCCAGGGGGGGCCTCGTGCTGCTTGCGTTTCACGATCTCACGCCGCTGCGCCGGGTCGAGGAGATGCGGGCCGACTTCGTCGCCAACGCGAGCCATGAGCTGCGCACGCCGCTTGCCGCGCTGTCGGGATTCATCGATACGCTGCGCGGTCCCGCGCGCGAGGATCCGGCGGCGCGCGAACGCTTCCTCGGCATCATGCAGGCGCAGGCCGACCGAATGGCCCGCCTCATCGACGATCTCCTGTCGCTCTCGCGCATCGAGCTCAACGCGCATCTGCGGCCGGAGAAGGAGGTCGACCTCGGCGCGATCGTCCGGCAGGTCAGCGATGCGCTGCAGACTTTGGCGCGTGACCGCGGCGTCGAAGTGAAGACCCCCGGCAGCTCGGATCCGCTGGTGGTGCGCGGTGATCGCGACGAATTGATCCGCGTCTTCGAAAATCTCGTGGAGAACGCGCTGAAATATGCCGCCTCGGGCAAGCGGGTGGAGCTCGAGTTGTCCCGGGGCGAGGGGGCGGATGGCAAGGCGGAAGCGCGCGTGGCGGTGCGCGATCACGGTCCGGGAATTGCGCCCGAGCACCTGCCGCGGTTGACGGAGCGCTTCTACCGCGTCGACGTGACCGAGAGCCGCGCGCAAGGCGGCACGGGGCTTGGTTTGGCGCTGGTCAAGCACATCCTAAACCGCCACGGCGGACGGCTGACCATCGAGAGCGTGCTGGGGCAGGGGGCGACATTCACCGCGCATCTGCCGTTAGTCGAGCCGCCGCGCCAGGAGATTCGTGCTTCCTAGATGACCGTGGTACTCGTCAGCGCCGTGCAGGAAAGCTCAGGCATTCTCCGTGAAGGTGGCAGCATGGATGCGGCGACAAGCGTGTTGCTGACTGATCTCTATCAGCTCAACATGATGCAGGCGTACCTGGATCGTGGTGAGACCAAAGCCGCGGTCTTCGAGTTCTTCGTGCGCAAGCTTCCGCGCGACCGGGGCTTTTTGATTGCGGCCGGGCTCGAGCAGGTGCTCGGGTTCCTCGAGCAATTGCGCTTTACCCGCGAGGAGCTCGATTGGCTCGGGAACACCGGCCGGTTCGGGAAAAACTTCCTCGATCATCTCGCCGACTTGCGCTTCACCGGCGACGTTCACGCGATGCCGGAAGGAACCGTGTTCTTTGCGAACGAGCCGATCCTGCGCGTGACTGCTCCTCTGCCGCAAGCCCAGCTCGTCGAGACACGCGTGATTAATCTCTTGCAATTCCAGTCGATGATCGCCGCCAAGGCGGCGCGCATGGTCCTTGCCGCGCCGGGCAAGCGCCTCGTCGATTTCGGCTTGCGCCGCGCGCACGGCGCCGAGGCGGGCATCATGGCCGCCCGCGCAAGCTACATTGCTGGGTTTGCCGGCACCGCCACCGTCTTGGCCGACAAGCGGTTCGGCATCCCGATCTTTGGCACGATGGCGCATTCCTATATCCAGATCCACGACGACGAGACGCAGGCGTTCGAGAATTTTGCCCGCGCCCGGCCGAAAAATCTGATCCTGCTGATCGACACCTATGACACCGAGGCGGCCGCGCGCAAAGTCGTCGCGCTCGCTCCAAAGCTCAAGGCTGCCGGCATTTCGATCGCCGGCGTGCGGCTCGACAGCGGCGACCTCATCGCGCTGTCCAACAGAGTCCGGCGCATCCTCGATGAGGGCGGGCTTACCGAAGTGACTATCTTCGCCAGCGGCGGCATCGATGAGACCGTCATCCGCGACATCATTAGATCGAGCGCGCCCATCGACGGCTTCGGCATCGGCAGCAGCTTGACTACCTCGTCGGACGCGCCGGGGCTCGATTGCGTCTACAAGCTCGAGGAATATGCCGGCTTGCCGCGGCGCAAGCGCTCGGCCGGCAAAGAAACCTGGCCGGGCCGCAAGCAAGTGTGGCGGCGCTTGGGCGGCGACGGCCGCATGGCTGGCGACGTCCTCTCGCTCGAGCAGGACGAGCAGCCGGGCGAGCCGCTGATCGAATTGGTCATGCAAGGCGGCAAACGTATCGGATCAGCACCCACGCTCGATCAGATTCGAGCGCGGGCGGCGCGCGGCCTCGAGCGGCTGCCCGAGCCGTTGCGCAAGCTCGAGCCCGGCGCCTCCTATCCGGTCGAGGTGAGCAAAACTCTCAAACGCCTTGCCGCCGAGGTCGATGCGCGCATGGAGCGTCGTGTCACCCCTTGATGCAGATGAGCGGCCGCAGCTGCGCCACGCGGCGCGCCAAGCCCGCTTGCTCCGCCGCCGCCACGACGGCGCCGACGTCCTTGTAGGCGCCCGGCGCTTCCTCCGCCACGCCGCGCGCGGAGGGGCTGCGAATCATGATTCCCCGCGCGGCCAGATCGTCGACGACTTTGCGGCCGCTCCATTGCTTGAGCGCGGCGTGGCGCGAGAGCGCGCGGCCTGCGCCGTGGCAGGCGGAAGCGAAGGATTTCCTCTCGCTCCCGGCCAAGCCGACAAGGATGTACGAGCTCGTGCCCATGCTGCCGCCAATGAGCACCGGCTGACCGGTCGCGCGAAGCGCCACGGGGAGGCTCGAATGACCGGGGCCGAGTGCGCGCGTTGCTCCCTTGCGATGCACGAACAGCTCCTTCGGCTCACCGTCGACAGGATGAGATTCGACCTTGCAGGTGTTGTGCGAGACATCGAACAGGAGATCGAGCGCAGCATTCGGAAAAAATCGCCGGATGACTTGCCGCGCGTAATGGCCGAGAATTTCCCGATTGGCCAGCGCGCAATTCACCGCCGCGCGCATGGCACCGAGATAATGCCGGCCGACCTCCGATCTGATCGGCGCACAGGCGAGCTCGCGCTCCGGCAGCTCGATGCCTGCCGCTTTCGCCGCCGCCGTCATCTCCTTCAAATAGTCGCTCCCGATCTGATGGCCGAGACCGCGCGAACCGCAGTGAATGGTGACCACCACGTCGTCCGTCGCCAGGTGGAAGGCCTCCGCCGCGGCTTGATCGAGAATTTCGGTGACAGCCTGAATTTCCAGGTAGTGGTTGCCCGAGCCGAGCGTGCCCATTTGCCGGCGCTGGCGCTCCTTGGCCCGATCGGAGACGCATTCGGGTCTCGCGTCCCTGTCTACGCCCCCTTCCTCGATGCGGGCGAGGTCGCGCTCCTCGCCCCATCCGTGCTCCACCGCCCAACGTGCGCCGCCGGTGAGCATCGCGTCCATGTCGGCCTCTTCGAGCGTGATCGCGCCTTTGCTGCCGACGCCTGCCGGAATTTCGCGGTAGAGCGCGTCGGCCAATGCGCCTTGTACGCCCCG